>JAPHUN010000267.1 GCA_026193435.1 Chlorobium sp. | reverse complement strand
GCTAAAAGTTCTGCTTTTTTCTTTTCAAGGGCGCCGTTCGGCCCGAATTTGTCCATCTGATATTTCTGGATATTCTGCAATTTCAGGTTGAGATCTTTTTCTTTCTGTTCTCTTGCAGCTTTTGAAAGTGAGCTTTTCTGTTTTTCGTAGCTGGCTGCAGCTGTCTGAAAGCTATTCTTGAGATTGTCAAGTCCCTTTTGCCACTGTGTGCCGGTTGCTTTAAGTATGTTTTCAGCTTTCTTTGTTTCAGGCATCTGATTGAGCACACTGGATGCATCGATAACACCGGTGTTCTGTCCTGTTGCAGCAAGAAGTTCAGGTGAAACAAAAAAGAAGCTCAGGATAACTGCAAAAAACATAGTGCGGGATAATAACGTAAAAGCGGAATTTCTGGACATTATTTTCATGGTTAACTCTCTTGTTTTGGTTGCAATAGTGCCGTGGAACATCTTTCTCACGGATTTAAAAGGTAATAATTCCCCTATAAAAAACTATATGTTCCGTTTCGCGGAGAGCGGCTGGAAAATCTACCCGGAACCTCTGTCTCGCTTATCGGTATGACGTCAAATATATTCAGAACCTGTGCGCTTGCAAGAAAAGGTTTTTGTGGCGCCACGCTTGCTCAAGTAGCTGAGGGAATGTTTCTCGATTGTCAGCTGTTTTTGCAGAACATCTGCCCGGGTTGCTGCTCTATAAGGTTTTTCAGCTCCATCTCAAAAAGATGAACAAGCAGCTCCGAGGGTTCAATTCCTGTTTTTTCCGCAAGCACATCTATGTGTAGAGGCTCTTCTGAGAAATGGTCCAGTATGATGGTTTCTTCAGGAGTGAGCGGTACTCTGACAGGGGTGTCCGGGATGGTTTTCTCTGGTGTTGCAGGGTATGAACAGAGTTCGGCAATGATATCTTCCGCTCCGTTTACCAGTTTTGCCTGGCTTTTTTCAATCAGTGCGTTCGGGCCTGCAGAGGTGGTGGAGAAAATACTTCCAGGTACGGAAAATACTTCTCTGTTCTGGTCAAGAGCATAGGAAGCAGTGATCAGGGAGCCTCCTCTCGATTTTGATTCCACGATGACTGTCCCTTTTGATATCCCTGATATCAGGCGGTTTCTTTTCGGAAATTTTGAGGGCGAAATAGTGCTTTCAAGCCACTCCTCGGAGAGTATGGCGCCCTCTTCGATAATACGGGGCCATACTTTTCCTGCCGGATCGGTATGGGGATTGTCTACTCCTCCGGCCAGAATCGCAATGGTTTTTCCCCCGTTATCCAGTGCGGCTTTATGTGCCGCCATATCTATACCGTAGGCAAATCCGCTGACAATGGTGAACCCTTTTGTCACCAGACCCCGGCAGATATGTTCAACCGCTTTTCTGCCGTAGAGTGTCGCTTGTCTTGTTCCGACCACGGAAAGACAGGGTGAGTGCGCGGCCTGGATATCGCCACGCACAAACAGATAGGGCGGAGGATCGTATATCTCTTTAAGAAGAGGAGGATATGATGCTTCATCGATCGTGACAAGGGTTGCGTTATACCGATCGAGAAGTGCGAGCTGCCGTTCTGCCGATTTTCTCGCAAGGTCAAGATTTCGGGGGGTTCGAAAAAAATCAGCGATGGTTCGGGCAAGTTTCCGGCCTATGCCCGGAATAGCGGCAAGGGCAAGCTCATCTGCATGAAAAATAGCGTTTGACGTTCCGAACTGACGCTTGAGCGCAAGTATTCTTGCCGGACCCAGACCCGGAACCCGGGAGAGTACCAGGAGATTGATTTTTTGCTGAGAGCTGTCCGGGGCGTCACTAAAAATCACGTTTCATGAGTTTGAGGGCAAAACCTTTGAGATACTCTCTTCCTTCCGCGTAGGGTAAGGTGTCGACAGCGGAGAGAGCTTCTTCAGTATCGGTGTTGATAAGGTCCCGAGCTTCATCGAGCACACCGCACTGTTCGTATATGGCTCGTATTTCAGGCACTTTGTCAGGTGAAATACCTTTGTTGTCAATAACGAATTGCAGCATATCCCGTTCCTGTCCCGTAGTCAGCTCCAGAGAACGGAGCAGCAGGTAGGTTTTTTTTCCGTTGATCACATCTCCACCGGGGACCTTGCCGGATTTCCCGTTTTCTGCCATAATGTCGAGGTAGTCATCCTGAACCTGAAAAGCACGCCCGATTTTGTCACCGAAAAGCATCAGTTTTTCAATTTGCTCAGAATCGGCATCACCGACTATGCCGCCTGCCTCAAGCGAGGCGGATATAAGGCGTCCGGTTTTTTTTGCGATCATGTCAAGATAGTCGGCGATTGTGGCATCCTGGCGCTGCTCGAGTTCCATGTCGATAGCCTGCCCTTCGCAGATGGTGATATTTGCATCATTGAGGATATGAACGAGCTCGTCATGTCGTGAGGTTTTTGTCTGCAGAGCACACTCATAGGCAAATGCGATCATCATGTCACCGGATAAAATCGCAGCAGTGCTATCCCATTTGACATGTACCGTCGGTCTTCCGTGACGCAGATCGGCCTGATCCATGATGTCGTCGTGTACCAGCGTGAAATTATGCAGGATCTCAACAGCGAGCGCGGTTTTTATGGCATTCTCGCTGGAACCGCAGACAGCTTCAGCAGCAAGCAGGGTAAGAAAAGGACGGATTCTTTTCCCTGAGCCGTCAAGAATATATCTGGCCGGTCCATAGAGGCTCCTGGGGGTATCTTTTGTAAAGCATTTGCCAAGCTCATCGTTGATACGCTTGTGATACTGTCTGTATTTTTGTTCTACTTGTTCAAGGGTTACACTGATATTCATTACGGAGCTATCCTTGTTTTAATGAAATGCTGGTTTGTTGCAACTGTCTTATATCTTTTGTTCCTGTGAGAAACATCACAGCCTTGAGATCGTTCATCCATGTAAGAATTGTTTCTTCAAGGCGCTGTTCATGCAATGCCTTGAGCATCTGGCCTGCTGAAGCACAGAGATCTGCTCCGAGAGCGATCGCCTTGGCAATATCCACACCATTCGAGATGCCTCCTGACGCTATGATTTGCATGTGCCGGTAGTGCGTATTGTTCGATTTAAGTGCCGCAATGCCTGTCAGGCTTCGGGCGGTCGGGATACCCCAGTTGAGCAGTTCTTCAAGCGCGGAAGGAGAGAAACGGTTTTCATGCTGAAATTGCTGCAGGTAGCGCTCTTCTTCAACCTTCTGCCAGCTGATGCCTCCTGCTCCGGCAATGTCGATGATCGTAACTCCTTTTTCAACAAGGCTTTTCGCTGTTTCAGGAGATATACCGCAACCGACCTCTTTAACGATGACCGGAACCTTCAGGGTTTCCGTGATCTTTTTCAGTTGTGTGAGAAAGTTTTTGAAGCGGGTATTGCCTTCGGGCTGAAACAGCTCCTGCGCAGGGTTCAGATGGACAATGAGGGCGTCAGCACGCACAATGTCGATCAGGATGTCGAGCTCTTTTTTTGTCAGGCCTTGTGCAATCTCAGGGGCGCCGATATTTGCCAGAACAGGAACAGAAGGAGCTGATTGGCGTACAACACTGAAGCTCTCTCTGAAGGATGTATTCTCTAGCGCCTGGCGCATGCTTCCCACTCCGAGAGGAATACCAAGCTTTTCAGCGGTTTGAGCAAGAATGCGATTCAGATTTTCAGCTTGCTCATAACCTCCTGTCATCGAAGAGATCATGAAAGGATAGGAAATCCGGTGACCCAGAAAGCTTGTGGCAAGGTCAATGTCACTATGGTTTATTTCAGGGACGGCATTATGGGTGAATTCATATCGCTCAAAGCCTGTGGTTTTTGTGTCGAAACAGACATTTCTTTTCAGGCATGTTTCGACGTGGCTCTGCTTACGGTTTACCGTGATTGTTTTTGATGCGTTCATGCCGTTTACCGGTGATAACGACTGTTTGTTAGTATCGTACCCGTATAAAATGTATAAATTATAATGTAATAATATATCGCCACAAACATTTACTAAAGAATCTTCGCCTTAACTCATGCTCAGCACTCTGTTTGCCATAGCCTTTCGTCATCTCACAGGGCGGAGAAGACAGACCCTGACCACCATGACCGGCGTTGCTGTCAGCACCATGGTTCTGATTACAACGATTTCACTGACCAGAGGACTTCTTGATTCTTTTGTTGAAACGATTGTAGACGTTGCGCCGCACATAACCATCAAAGGTGAGCCTGTTGAGCCTCCACCGGTTGATCTTCTGGGCAGTGCAGGTGGGTCGCGATATGCTTTCATCGAAGAAAATATACAAAAAGAGGAGCGGAAGGAGGTGCGGAACTATCGGCAGGTTCTGAATATCCTTAATTCGGCAGAATACGCTTCAGCAGTCACTGCATCGTCGCCCTATGTTGTTTCAAGGGTGATTATGATCAAAGGAAACACCAACCAGCCGATACTCATAAAAGGGGTGAACATAGAGCAGGAGAACGCGATCAGCAAGGTAGGGCAGCAGTTGATCGCAGGAGATCTTGCGTTTTTTGAAAAGACGCCAAACGCGCTTCTTGTCGGTAAAACCGTTGCTGATGATCT
>JAPHUN010000032.1 GCA_026193435.1 Chlorobium sp. | reverse complement strand
GGCTCAATTGGTAGAGCAACTGACTCTTAATCAGTGGGTTGAAGGTTCGAGTCCTTCCGAGTGCACCATAGTCCGCAGCAATACCGTGCTGCGGATTGTTTTTTTCTGCTGAACTTTCTTTCCTTCAACGTTACTCTTCCCTCATTTTTTCTTCATCTTGACTATATTCTTTTCTCAACACACCCGTGAGAGAAGTAAATGCGGTTCCAAGGCTGAGGTGCTATGAAAATTCTCTACCGTTACATAGTAAAAGAGCATATCGGGCCTTTTCTTTTTTCCTTCATTACGATTCTGTTTATTCTGACACTGCAGTTCGTCACGCGTTTTTTCGATCGTTTTGCGGGAAAGGATCTGGGCTTTTTTGTCATTGCAGAGCTTATTTCCCTGCAGGTTGCCTGGATGGTGGTACTCGCCTTACCCATGGCGGTACTCGTGGCCACCCTGATCGCTTTTGGAAATCTTGCAAACAGCTCTGAAATGACCGTGATGAGGGCGGGAGGGGTTTCGCTCTATCGGCTTGTTTTTCCTGTACTCGTTGCGGCAGCATTTCTTACGGGTATCCTGGAACGTTTCAACAACATAGTTCTTCCCGAGGCGAACTATCAGGCCAAACTGCTCCTGAGGGACATAACAAGGGCCAAACCTACCTTCGGTTTAACGGAAAATGCTTTTTCAGGGCTTGTTGACGGGTATTCAATACTTGTCAGGGAGGAAGGCAGTGACCCTAACACACTTGAAGGAATCACGATATACGAGAGAGGGTCAAATGAAGACAAGGCGGTTATTACAGCGGAATCAGGCCACATAGCGTTCACTGCTGATTATCATTACCTGATTTTAACGCTTTTTAACGGTCAGATGCACAAGATGCAAGGTCAGGGGAAAGATGACTACAGGGTCATGACCTTTGAGAAACACCGGTTTGTTTTTTCCTCAACAGGTTACGGCTTCGAACGGACTGAAGGTAATGAGATCAGGCGGGGTGACCGTGAACTGTCAGCAGAGCAGTTGTTCGGTATGGGCATGAAATTCAGAAAGCGAATGCTTGACGCAGCGGTACGTATCGATAAAAGTATCGAGCGTGAGCAGAAAGCGATCAATGCGCGTTCTGTTCAGCCGGAAAATCGTGGGGCAGAAAGCGACCGGTATACCGGCATAAGCAAAGCGGAGGCTGAGAAAAGGGTGGATAAAATGCTTGTGGCGGTTGACCGGGAAATAGAGCATATGGAGCAAAGCCAGGGGATGTACAACAAGTACATGGTAGAGTTCCATAAGAAATACGCGCTTTCGTTTGCCTGTATCGTGTTTGTTCTTGTGGGGGCTCCTCTCGGTGTGCTTGCGAAACGAGGTGGTTTTGGCATCGGTGCCGGTTTATCGTTGCTGTTTTTTATCCTTTACTGGGCATTGCTCATTATGGGCGAAAAACTCTCTGACAGGGGACTTCTTGATCCGGGAATATCTATGTGGCTGGCAAATGCGGTTATGCTTCTTATCGGGTTTATAGCCATGATCCGTGTTTCAGGCATTGTTACCGGCTCCGGTCGCTAATACGATAGTTATTTCTTGCAGAGTTGTTTTTTCTTTCCGGTTTCATCCAGACAGACAAAGGTGATATGCGTGCTGAAAACCATGTCTCGTTTTCCTGTGTCTATACTGTCCTTGTAGGCGTTGACAGTATACTCGACAGAGGTATGCCCTTCGCGCGTTTTATTTGTTTCGAAGCAGAGTATGGTGCCTTTTCGTATGCTTTTTTTAAACTCGATCTGGTCCATGGCTACCGTTACAAAATTGCAGCCCGGATAGTCAAGCGACACGGCGATATAGCCGACCTCATCGATCCATTTTAACAGATGCCCCCCAAAAAGAAATCCATAGTGATTCAGGTGTTCAGGGAGAACGAGTTTGTAGTTTTCCATTGCTTTTTCTTGAGTTTACTTTTCTGAAGCGTCGAAAAAACGTGAAGGATGTACCAGTATCACCTGCTCTTTTTCTACGACGACCTTTCCCGGAGGCATATTTTTTGCGCGTCGAACATATTTTTTTTCGGTGTAGATGACAGGGACAAGTTCTGCATGACGGGAGGAAGAGTAAAATGCAGCTATTTCAGCTGCGGTTCGTATTGCCGAGATGTTTTGTATCGTCGTTCCGCGAAGAATACAGTGCGAACCGGCTGCTCCTCGTACATGTAGCCAGATGTCATGAGGTCTGGCAAATGTAAAGGTAAGCTTTTCGTT
>JAPHUN010000146.1 GCA_026193435.1 Chlorobium sp. | reverse complement strand
TGTAGAAGCGTTTTTCGTAACCGATCGCAACGATACCGGTTTGAAGGATCCCGGAGAGAAATATGGTAAAGAGCGCGCTTCGGTATCCTACGGGATCTGCAGCGTATCCATCCCTCCCGGTCATCGCATCGGGAAACTCGAAAGTCCCACATTCAGAAAAGACGTTGAGGAGCATATCGTGCTTGTCGATGTGTCCGTTCTTGAAAAAAAAGATTTTTTTTCGGAGGTTTCCAACGCAGTGAACCGTTCTGGCGAGAAGACTATGCTTCTTTACGTGCACGGTTATAATGTGACGTTTGAAAAGGCGGCCAGAAGAATGGTTCAGATTGTCGATGATCTTGATTTTAAGGGCATTCCGGTTTTCTACAGTTGGCCGTCCCAGGGAAGTGTCGGAGGATATCCTGCTGATGAAGCCAGTGTCGAATGGTCGGAACAGAACCTTGGGAATTTTCTCGCGGAAGCTGCCCGGATTTCGGGCGTGGATACCTTGTATCTTTTGGCCCACAGTATGGGAAATCGTGCCTTGACCGGCGCTTTCCTGGACCTTGTCAGGCAAAAGCCGCATTTAAAAAGCCGTTTCAAGGCACTGCTCCTGACCGCTCCGGATATTGATTCCGAGGTTTTCAAAAGAGATATCGGGCCGGGTCTCGCGGCCTCAGGGGCTGCGATTACCCTTTACGCATCAGGCAGGGACAGGGCATTGAGGCTCTCGAAAAGACTTCACGGATATCCAAGGGCCGGGGATGTAGACGGTTTTCCCCTGATCGTCCCCGGTATTGAGACGGTAGACGCTACCCATGTGGATACAAGTTTTCTCGGGCACTCCTATTACAACGGCTCGAGATCGGTATTGTCGGATATGTTTTACATTCTCAATGAGGAGCTTCGGGCGGAACAGCGGTTTTCACTTGAACCCGTTGATACGCCTGAGGGGCGGTACTGGAGATTCAAGGAGTAGAGATGAAGGCAGGTATGTTTCAGCATAATTTGAAATGTTTGGCTCAGGTATGATACAGGCGATATTGTGGGACAACGACGGACTTCTTGTCGATAGCGAATCAATCTTTTTTGAACATACGAGAGCTGTCTTTGCCGATTTCGGATATGAACTCGGCCGGGAGTACTGGGGAATCGAGTATCTTGGTAAAGCCAAACATACCCGGCAGGTGGCTGAAGAGTTTGGCATGGCACCCGATCTGATTGATCGTGTCATTTCGTTGCGCGACCGCGAGTTTCTCAAAGCACTGCACCATTCGGTTCCTTTGAGACCGAAAGTTCGCGAAACACTCGATATGCTTTCAGGGCGGCTGAAACAGGGGGTAGTAACGGGAAGCCCTCGCGAGAAAGTAGAGCTGATGCACCGTTCAAACGATCTTGACGGTTATTTTGACCTGATAGTGACCTGCGATGATGTGACTGAATCCAAGCCGCATCCCGAGCCCTACCTGACCGCGCTTCATGTTCTCGGACTCAAACCGGAAAACGTTCTTGCTGTTGAGGATTCTGAGAGGGGGCTCGCATCAGCGTATGCAGCAGGAATACCCTGTGTTGTCGTGCCGAATTATCTGACGCGGGTTCAGATTTTCGAGCATGCGCATGCAATTGAAGAAGATGTGTCGGGAGTATTGAAACACCTGGAATGGTGATTCTGTGAAAACAGAGCACTGAGCGTATTCCTGCCACTGGGGTTTACGGAACCTTGTCGTTGATGAGAGTATTTCAGCTATCGAACTCCTTCAGCTCTTCTGCAAGGAATTGTCCGGTATATGATCCTGAATTCCCGGCAATCTCTGCGGGAGTGCCTTCTGCGACAAGTTGCCCTCCTTTCTCTCCACCTTCGGGTCCGAGGTCGATTATCCAGTCAGCGTTCTTGATGATATCGAGGTTGTGCTCGATAATAATGACGGTATTGCCTTTGTTGACAAGTTTCTGCAGAACATCAAGCAGATGCTGGATATCCTGGAAGTGCAGGCCTGTTGTGGGTTCATCGAGAATGTAGAGGGTTTTGCCTGTTTGTACTTTAGCAAGTTCGGCGGAGAGTTTAATCCGCTGCGCTTCTCCTCCTGAAAGCAGTGGAGAGGGCTGGCCAAGTTTAATATACCCCAGCCCCACGCTCTGCATGGTTGAGAGGATGCGTTTTATGCGGGGGAAGTCCGAAAAGAACGCAACAGCATCCTCGACGGTCATGTCCAGAACGTCTGCAATGGATTTGCCTTTGTACTTGACCTGGAGGGTTTCCCGGTTATAACGCAGTCCCTTGCACGAATCACATTGGACATAGACATCGGGCAGAAAGTTCATTTCGATTTTTTTTGTTCCCGCTCCCTGACAGGTCTCGCAACGCCCCCCCCTGACATTGAAGCTGAACCTTCCCGGCTTGTAACCCCGGATCTGTGCTTCGGGAAGCAACGCGAAAAATTCTCTTACAAAGGTGAACGCTCCGGTATAGGTCGCGGGGTTCGACCGGGGAGTCCTTCCTATAGGAGACTGGTCCACATTGACCACCTTATCGATATTCCTGATCCCGTCGATAGTTTCATAGGGGAGGGTAAGCAGTTTTGAACGGAAAAAATGCCTGGCGAGAATCGGGTGCAGCGTCTCGTTTATCAGGGTTGACTTACCGGATCCGCTAACGCCGGTAACGCAGATGAGTGTGCCGAGGGGTAGCCTGATATCGATATTTTTCAGATTGTTTCCCCTGCATCCCTGAAGCGTGATCACCTTTGTTTCGTCTGTATTTTTGCTGTTTTTCTCCGAGCGAACCTTTTTCTCGCCTCTGAGGTATGCCGCTGTTACGGAATTTTCAGACAGTTTCGACGCATGGCCATGCGCCACGATTTCTCCACCATGTTCACCTGCGCCGGGTCCGAGATCGATGATCTCATCGGCCATAAGCATGGTATCTTTATCGTGCTCGACGACAAGGACGGTATTACCGATGTCCCGCAGCCGCTGCAGCGATTCTATAAGCTTCATATTGTCTCGCTGGTGCAGACCGATGCTGGGTTCATCAAGCACGTAGAGTACTCCGCTCAGTTGTGAGCCGAGTTGAGACGCCAGCCGGATTCTCTGGGCTTCGCCTCCTGAAAGTGTCTGCGAACCCCTGCTCAGGCTGAGATAGCCTAACCCGACGTTGAGAAGGAACTCAAGGCGTTTGGTTATTTCATGAAGGATCGGAGTGGCGACAAGTCGTTCTTTGTCCGTCAGATGAACGGGAAGAGCAGTAAAGAAATCAAGAGTGTCCTGTAACGGCAGGGACTCGAGTTCATGGATGTTCAGGTCGTTAATCGTAACATGCAGACTTTCTTTGCGGAGCCGGGCTCCGCCACATGCAGGACAGGGCTGCTTTAGCATGAACCCTTCACACCACTCCCTTATTTTCGACGAGTTCGAGTTTTTGAGCATCTCTGCAACGTAAGCAACAGCGCCCGGGAATATCTGCGGATACACTGACTCTTTTCCTGCATAGCTGTAGGTGAC
>JAPHUN010000074.1 GCA_026193435.1 Chlorobium sp. | reverse complement strand
GTTTTTTATAGAGGTCCGGTATTTCTGATTCGCTCATGTTTCCGGGTTTGTCCGGATTGAATTCGAGCTGTTTCATCAGGAGTACGTCGATGATGACATGGTGCCCGAGCCCTTCCTCGACAGGGAACTGTATCGGCGTCACCTGGTTGCCGAAATGATCCTGAAGCTCCTGAATGGTTTTTGTATAATTTGTTCTGTCTGCATCGAGCTTTGTGAGTACAAACATGGTCGGCTTGTAGTATTCCTTTGTGTAGTCCCATATGATATCGGTGCCGACCTCTACGCCTATCGAAGTGTTTACCGTCATGAGTACGGTGTCTGCAATTCTCATGGCGGACTTAACGTCACCATGAAAGTCAAGAAGACCGGGTGTATCGATGATATTTATCTTTCGATTGTTCCAGGTTCCGTGAATCAGGGCGGAATTAAGGCTGTGCTGCCGGGAAATTTCATCCTCCGAGTAGTCAGAAAGGGTTGTTCCGTCTTCAATACTTCCGAGGCGGTTGGTGACATTCATTGAAAGGGCAAGTGACTCGGCAAGGATTGTTTTACCTGAACCGGAGTGGCCGGTTATCACTATGTTGCGAAGTTGATCTGGCTGGACAGGTTGCATAAGTTGAAACTCCTTGTGGTTGAATAACTGATGTCCGGAGCAGCCGGACGAATGAAAGACGGTACTGTCTGCAGTCGTGCGAAACTGCTGATAAAATGAAAAGTAAAAAAAAGTTTTATAAGCTGACGAGGCAATGGCGAAAAGCTGGACAATAGGGTATAAATTCTTATGTTTAGCGAAAGAATTGCATTTATTGCGTTTTTACCCAGGCTTTGTACGCTCGTCGTAAACATTAAAAAAGAACGTTATCATGCCATTAATCACCAACGTTATCGCCCGGCAGATTCTTGATTCCCGGGGAAATCCTACTGTTGAAGTAGATGTCCTGACTGAAACATCTTATGGCAGGGCGGCAGTTCCGAGTGGAGCATCAACAGGTGTTCATGAAGCGGTTGAATTGCGCGACGGGGACTCAGGGGTCTATCTTGGTAAAGGCGTGATGAAAGCCGTGATGAATGTGAATACGCACATCAATGACCGGCTGAAGGGAATGGATGTCACCGAACAGGTTGAAATAGATAACGCTTTGATCGCCCTCGATGGAACAGCCAACAAATCAAATCTTGGCGCCAATGCTATTCTGGGCGTTTCTCTTGCCTGCGCAAAAGCAGCTGCCGAATATTCAGGTCTGTCCCTTTTCCGCTATATCGGCGGAACGCTGGCCACCACACTGCCCGTACCGATGATGAACGTACTCAATGGAGGAGCGCATGCGGACAACAACGTGGATTTCCAGGAGTTCATGATCATGCCTATCGGCTTTACAACCTATTCAGATGCGTTACGCTGCGGGGCGGAGGTATTTCACGCGTTGAAAGCGTTGCTCAAAAAGAGAGGGCTCAGCACAGCTGTCGGGGACGAAGGCGGGTTTGCTCCGAATCTGGGCTCCAACGAAGAAGCGATAGAGCTTGTTATTGAAGCTGTCGGCAAGGCAGGCTACTCGGTTGGTTCGCCTACCGACCGTGGGGGGATCGGAGATGCTCAGGTTATGATTGCTCTCGATCCGGCAAGTTCGGAGTATTATGACGCAGACCGGAAAAAATTTGTTTTCAAAAAATCTTCCGGCAAAGAGCTTGACGCCTCAGAGATGGCTGATTACTGGGAAAAATGGTGTAGTGACTATCCGATCATCTCTATTGAGGATGCGATGGCTGAAGACGATTGGGAGGGCTGGAAACTGCTTTCCGACAAGATCGGTTCACGCGTGCAGCTTGTCGGGGACGATCTTTTTGTTACCAATACAAAACGGCTTGCTGACGGTATCGATAAGAAGGTCGGTAACTCTATACTGATAAAGGTTAATCAGATTGGTACGCTGACCGAGACGCTGCAGGCTATTGATCTTGCAAAACGTAACGGCTATACTTCCGTAATCAGCCACAGAAGCGGCGAAACAGAGGATACAACCATCGCGCAGATAGCGGTTGCTACCGGCGCCGGCCAGATAAAAACAGGCAGTCTGTCACGTTCTGACCGCATGGCCAAATACAATGAACTTCTGCGGATCGAAGAGGAGCTGGGCGCCGAGGCGTACTATCCGGGAGTGAAAGCGTTCAGAGTATAGGTTTAAGGGATGGAGCCCTCATGTTGCAGGATGCCGTCCGTATTTTTGCCGGAAGTAATGGCTTGTACCGGGATTGGGCATCCGGAAAGATAGTGTTGTTCACGATACCGTCGGAGTCAGAAGATATGAATTCGGGAAAAAAGAAAGAGTGATGAAGTTGTCGCGGTCAATGGCAGACATATGGGCATATATTCTCTCCCGTCCCAGAAAAATATTTCTTTTGGTGCTTGCCGGGATTTTCGTGTTGTGGATAGTGTTTGGCGACTATGGCGTGGTGGCAAGACTTCGCATGGAGGCTGAGCATAGTATGCTCAGGGCACGTCAGCAACAGGAAGAAAGCAACATCATCGAAAACACCAGAAAGATCCGCCAGGCGGATGACCCTGAGGCGATAGAGAAGATAGCAAGGGAGAAATATAATTTTTCGAGAGATGAGGAAACCCTTTTTATCATTGAGAAGAAGTAGGGAAGGTACTGCCTGTCATGATCGATCCGCAATGCACGGTTTTTTGACAGGGGAGCCTTTCTCCTGTCACGTCAATTTTTATCAGACCTGATTGAAACAAGCAGTATGCAGAATTTTCCGATTTCCATGTATCAGTATAGCAGGAGGCTGACCCGTGAGGTTGGTTTCGGTTCGCTATCTCTCGGCGGCTATCAGCCCGTCAGGGTAGAGTCGATGACGACAACGCATACTATGGATACAAGCGCTTCCGTGGAGCAGTGCCGGAGGCTCCATGAAGCAGGTTGTGAGATTATCCGCCTGACGGTACCTACAGAGAAGGACGCTGAAAATCTCAAGACCATTCGTGACCAGCTTCGGCGGGATGGTGTTGCTACACCGCTTGTGGCCGATATTCATTTTTCTCAGAAAGCCGCCCTCAAAGCGGTGGAGTTTGTCGAAAATGTCCGGATCAATCCGGGTAATTTTGCCAATACCCAAAAATTCACCAACGAGGAGTATACCGGGCAGTCCTACGATTCGGAACTTGAAAAAGTCCGGGAAGCGTTTCTTCCTCTGATCGGGAAAGCAAAGGCATTCGGGGTGTCGATGAGGATCGGAACCAATCACGGTTCGCTTTCGGACAGAATTGTCAGCCGCTACGGAAACACGCCTGAGGGGATGGTGGAAGCAGCGCTTGAATTTGCCAGAATTTGTGAAGATGAAGGGTACTACGATTTTTTGTTTTCCATGAAGTCTTCCAATGTAAGGGTGATGATTCAGGCTTACAGGCACCTTGTCGCCAGAGCGGATACCGAACTGCGCCATGCTTATCCTTTACATCTCGGAGTAACCGAGGCCGGGGATGGAGATGAGGGAAGAATTAAATCCGCGATGGGTACCGGGGCGTTGCTGGAGGAAGGCCTTGGCGACACCATCAGGGTTTCCCTGACGGAAGATCCCGTTAACGAAGTTCCGGTCGGGTTTGCGTTGGTGAAAAAGTATAATGATTTTCTGAAGGTAAAGGGCGAAAAAGGCCATGCGCCGGTTAACAGGATCATCATGTCACGTGCGGAGAGGGCTTGCTTTGAGCTTCCTCCTTTTGATCCGTTCAGCTACAGGAAGCGGAAGTCAGGGGTGGTGTCAATAGCTGATGGTGACATAGGAGGAGAGAATCTTCCTATGGTTGAGACTGTCGCCAAAGCTTCGGTCGCGGCCAACCCGGGGCAGCTTCTCGCGGAGCTGCGCAGAAGGTTGGCGGTTGACAGTGCCGACAAGGAGATCAGATCGGAACTCGTAACCGTTCCGGTAGGTTCAGCGGTCGAATCAGAAGCTCTTGAGCCGGTTCTTGCCGAACTCGGTGTCTCCCGGAGCCGTGTAGGTGTCGCTACAGCTGATGTTTCGCTTGTTCCTGATCTTCTGAAACGTGCGGCGAGAGTTCGTATAGATATCCGTGAAGGTGAGATGATCGATAAAACCTTTTTTGACTCGCTTGATGATGGGGGCGCACTCCTGGAGTTTTGCTTTATTCATGAGCATGCGTCGGAACAAGTTCCGGCTGAAGTTCTTTCGCGAATAGCGCTGAAGATGCAGTCGAAGGGTATTGAAAAGCTCCTTTTTTCAATACAATCACCTGTTCCGGTCTATGCCTATCGTTATCTTGTTCGCGGTTTTAACGAGCAGGGCCTCGACTATCCTCTGGTAATACGGTATCATGCCTTGAATAAAGGGCGTCTTGAGACATTTATCGATTGTGCCACACAGACCGGTACACTTTTCTGTGACGGCATAGGTGATATGCTTGCCCTGGAGACAGACCTTGCTGAAAGTGAAGAGATCAGCCTTGCTTTCAATGTTCTGCAGGCCGCCAGAGTGAGAATGTCGAAAACGGAGTTCATCTCCTGTCCGGGGTGTGGCAGAACCTATTTCGATCTTGAAAAAACAACAGCGGTGATCAAAGCCCGGATGTCTCATCTGAAAGGGCTGAAAATCGGTATTATGGGTTGTATCGTCAATGGTCCCGGAGAGATGGCTGACGCTGATTTCGGGTATGTCGGCTCGGGAAAAGCCGGGGTAAGTCTCTATGTGGGCAAAGAATGTGTCGCGTCTAACATCCCTGAAAAAGATGCCGTCGACAGGCTTGTTGAACTCATCAGGTCACATGGTCGATGGGTTGAACGTGTTGCATAGCTATCATTCAGGGGGAGCATGCCATACACCTTGATAACAGGCGCATCGAATGGAATCGGCAGGGAGTTTGCTCGTGAATTTGCCCGCCGTAAAAGTGATATGGTTCTTGTCGCCCGTTCGGAAAGTTCTCTGCGGAATCTCAGTGCGGAACTCAGTCCCGCGGGTGAGCCTGTTATTCACCTTTGCATTGAGGACCTGAGCGACCCGGAAAGTCCCCGGAGGGTCCATCAATACTGCCGGGACAGATCTCTCGGAGTGGAGTTGATCATAAACTGTGCAGGGTTTGGATATGCCGGAGAGTATGATTCCATGCCTCTTGAAGCGTTACAGGAAATGATTCAGGTGAACGCTGCCGCGATGGCTGTACTTATTCGCCTGTTTCTGCCGGCCATGATAGCTGAAAAAAAAGGCGGGATAATAAATGTGGCTTCAATCGGCGGGTTTCAGGGAATTTCCCGGCTCGGGCTGTATTCTGCAACAAAGTCCTTTATCCTTACTCTGAGTGAGTCGTTGCACGAGGAGCTGAAAAACAAGGGGATAAAGGTTGTCGTGGTCAGTCCCGGATACATCGAAACCGGATTTCATGCCAGGGCCCGTCAACATCCTGAATGCAGTATCCTGCCGCTTTCCAGCCCGTCCGTTGTTGTCAAGGCGTCTATTAAGGGGCTGATTAAAAACAGGTTACATGTCTATCCCACGATGATTGATTTTCTGGTGGTATTTTTTCAGCGATTTCTCCCAAGGTCGGCGGTGCTGAAGACAGCGGCGTTTCTGGCGCCTCTGAAGCACAAAGGTGAACGGTAGGAACATGATCCGCTGGTTTTTTTTACGGAGGGTTGCGGGTGGGTGGAAATTTTTTTGGATTTCTGTTTTATAGAAGTATATTACCTGCCCTGTTTTTTTGAAGCTGTGCTGGTGTAGCTCAATTGGTAGAGCAGCTGATTTGTAATCAGCAGGTTGCGGGTTCGAGTCCCATCACCAGCTCGGAGTAAGGCAGTCAAACGGGTAGGTAGCGAAGCGGTCAAACGCAACAGACTGTAAATCTGTCGACATATGTCTTCGGAGGTTCGAATCCTCCCCTACCCACATTGGTTTTCTATAGCCAGGCTGATGTAGCTCAGTCGGTAGAGCACTTCCTTGGTAAGGAAGAGGTCATCGGTTCAAGTCCGATCATCAGCTCACATGCTACTCTGGTTATGCAGACGTCAGTAGCTTAATTGGTAGAGCAGCGGTCTCCAAAACCGCAGGTTGGGGGTTCGAGTCCCTCCTGACGTGCAGGTATCGGGGGAATGCTTATTATGATGGTATTATTACTGGAAAGCGGTTTATGACTAAATATCTCGATAAGGTGACCGGCTATTATCACGATGTCGTCAATGAGATGAAGAAAGTAGCCTGGCCAAGTCCTGAGGATACCCGGGATCTTACAGTTGTTGTTTTGACTGTCTCCGGGTTGCTCGCCCTGTTCACTTTTGTCGTGGATTGGGTTATTAACTCATTTATCGGAAAATTGTTGTAAGAAAAGAGGGCTGAGGTAGAGTAGATGAGTGAAAGTGAAACAAATATCGAACAGGACGTTCAGGGTCTTTCCAAGCCGAGATGGTATGCTTTGAGGATTTATTCAGGGCATGAGCGCAAGGTGAAAGAAGGTATTGAGCTTGAGGTGGAACGTCAGGCCCTTGAAGATAAAATTCTGCAGGTCTATGTTCCCTACGAGAAGTTCGTAGAGGTCAGGAACGGCAAGAAAAGAAGTCTTACAAAAAACGCTTTTCCCGGTTACGTGCTTATTGAAGCGATACTCGATAAGCAGACCAAGAACCTTATCATGGATATTCCTTCGGTAATGGGGTTTCTCGGGGTTAATGATATTCCTACACCTCTGCGCCCTGACGAAGTTGAAAAGATTCTTGAGCCGGAAAGCACTGTTGAGCAGCGCTCTGTTGTCGAGGCTCCTTTCCTGGTTGGTGATACTGTCAAGGTGATCGACGGTCCATTCAGTTCATTGACCGGTGTTGTTCATGATGTTTGCGTTGAAAGGATGAAGGTTAAGGTTATGATCAGCTTTTTCGGGCGAAGTACTCCTACCGAGCTTGATTTTTCCCAGGTTAAGTCAATTTCTCAATAATACGGCTTGAGTTTATCCGGCTGTTGAAACAGTGATGTTAGTATGGCAAAAAAGGTAGTTGGGTTTATTAAGCTGCAGATTCCGGCAGGAGCCGCCAATCCTGCACCACCCGTTGGCCCTGCACTTGGTCAGAAGGGTGTGAATATCATGGAGTTCTGCAAGCAGTTCAACGCGAAAACCCAGTCGCAGTCAGGGACTATCATTCCTGTCGTGATTACGGTATATTCGGACAAATCATTTACGTTCATCACCAAGACGCCTCCTGCTGCGGTGCTTCTGGTCAAGGAAGCCGGTTTGCAGAAAGGATCAGGTGAACCGAACAAGAACAAGGTCGGCAAGGTCACCGAGGAGCAGGTTCGCAAGATAGCGGAGCTGAAGATGCCGGATCTCAATGCTTTCGATATAGATGGCGCTATGCAGATGATCAGGGGTACGGCAAGAAGTATGGGGATCGTCGTAGAGGGCTGAACCTGTTCGTGCATGGTGTGATTTTGTGGGAGACCGTAGGGTCGTTTTATTAACCACTTGCAAGAAGATAACAATGGCAGGAAAGAAATACAGAAACGCTTTAGGTAAAGCGTCAGCTCAGGATGAGTATGATCTGCAGCAGGCTATGGAGCTTGTCAAGGAGATTAACGATACGAAATTCGATGCATCGGTTGATCTGGCTGTAAGGCTGGGTGTTGACCCGCGTCACGCCGATCAGGTTGTCAGGGGGACAGTCATGCTGCCTCATGGAACGGGTAAGACAGTATCGGTTCTTGTGATCTGCAGTGAAGCGAAAGCTGCCGAGGCGCAAGAGGCCGGAGCGGACTTCGTGGGATTTGAAGACTATATTGAAAAAATTCAGAATGGCTGGACTGATGTCGATGTCATCATAGCTACGCCTGATGTTATGGGTAAGCTTGGCAAAGTCGGCAAGATTCTGGGTCCTCGTGGTCTCATGCCCAATCCGAAATCAGGTACGGTTACCATGGATGTCGCCAAGGCTGTTAAGGAAGTAAAGGCTGGTAAAATCGAATTTCGGGTAGATAAGGCAGGAAACGTTCACGCACCCGTCGGAAAGGTATCGTTC
>JAPHUN010000325.1 GCA_026193435.1 Chlorobium sp. | reverse complement strand
TTTGCCGTGAACGACAAGGGCATGGCTGCATCCTGTCCTGATGAGTGTCTGAGCGTAGATTTCCATGACGCGCATATCGAACACGCCTACCACCTGCCTGTGCACTTTAGCCGGATTGACCAGAGGCCCCAGCATGTTGAAAATGGTTTTTATGCCAAGCTCTCTGCGTATATGCGCGACGGCTTTCATTGCCGGATGATAGAGGGGCGCGAAAAGAAAGGCGAATCCGGTCTCACGGAAAAGCATTTCGGTTTTATCAGGAGGAAGAAGAATTCGGTAGCCAAGCTGTTCAAGCACATCGGCGCTGCCGCACCGGCTCGTCACAGACCTGTTGCCATGTTTGGCTATCGGTACTCCTGCGCCGTTTGCAATAATTGCCGCTACCGTTGAGATGTTGAAGGTGCCGGCCTGATCACCTCCGGTACCGCACGTATCGACGGCATTATTACCAAGATGAACCGGAAGGGCTTTTGAGATAATTGCGAAATACGCTCCGGCAACTTCTTCGGGGGTTACTCCTTTTTTCTGAAGCAAGGCGAGAATTGCCGCTATGACACTGTCCGGGTACTCTCCCAGCATGATACCCGAGAAACACTCTTCCATCTCTTTGCCTGAAAGATCGGTGCCGGTCAGCAGCTTGTGAAGTAACTCCTTGTACTGCATAGAAAAAACGTTGATAGAGAGAATGAGAGGATGCTGCAAAAAACTATACATTAAAATAAGCATGGCAATGCTTACTAACTACTCGCTTTTTAAAAAACTGCCATGCTGCGATACCTGCGTTGAAGATTGCACGGATCCCTGCCCCGGTTGCTGAGGAACAACCGGAAATGGTTGATGAAAAACCAAATGATGTGCAACACTGTGCAGTACCTGTATGGCGCAAGGTCTACTGTTCATGATATCATAGAGTGATGCAAAAGAGAATTGATCCGCTGCTTGAAAAAATGTCCCGAAAGGGTATTGACGCCTTTATCGTATCGGACCTTCATGTAATACGATGGATGACAGGATTCAGCGGGTCCAGCGCCCGAGTGCTGCTTATGCCTCAACGCTCTCTGTTGTTTACGGACTTTCGATATGCTGAACAGGTGAAGCATGAAGTTCAAGGTATGGAATCAGTGATTATACAAAGTGGTTTTGGTGACGCTTTTGTCGAGCACGGGTCTCTGAAGGGAAAAAACGTCGCCATACAGGAGGAACAGGTTACGATTCATGAAGCGCGCCAGCTCAGCGAAAAGCTGAAGGAGGTGACTGTTGTTCCTCTGTACGGTTTTTTTGACGAGTACAGGGCGATCAAGAATGAGAGGGAAGTTGCCTGTTTGAAACAGGCGGCGGCAATCAGCGAAAAGGTACTTGAACAGATCGTTCCGCTTATTTCTCCCGATGTTACCGAGTCGGAGATTGCCGCGGAGATCTCATACCGGCACAAGCGTCTCGGAGCGGAAAAAGACTCGTTTGCGCCGATTGTCGCGTCAGGCCCCCGTTCAGCGCTTCCCCATGCAAGGCCCGGTAATGAGCGGTTCATGTCGGGAACGTTGATTGTTATTGATATGGGGTGCATTTTCAAGGGCTATGCTTCCGATCAGACAAGGACCATCGCATTAGGAAAAGTTCCGGAAGAAGCCAGGATGATCTATCAGATTACTAAAGAGGCACAGCAGCTTGGGATCGATTCTGCAAAGCCGGGAATGGGCGGTCGGGAGCTTGATGCCCTTGTGAGAAGTTATATTGAAAAAAGCGGGTATGGCGACTTTTTCGGGCATGGCCTTGGACACGGTGTCGGTGTTGAGGTGCATGAAAAGCCCCGTCTTGGAAAATCATCCGATGACCTTTTGCCCCGGCATGCAGTGTTTACCATAGAACCCGGTATCTACCTGCCCGGACGATACGGTGTTCGTATCGAGGATACGGTGGTTATGGAAGAACATGGTGTGGTGCCGTTTCAGCATTTTACAAAGGAACTGATCGAGTTGTAGAAAAGATAAGACGCAGGGATTCAGGAGCAAGGAGCCGGCTCTGTGCTACACTGTGCGGTTACCTCGCTGACCAGCCATGAAGTCACCGGGGGCATGACAGGCATGAAAACGCATTGAAAAGGATGAACACGTGATGAAAAAAACAGAGTATTGTATCGTCAGTACGGCTGTCCCTGATGCCGGGACAGCTGAAACGCTTGCCGGGGAGTTGCTTCGGGAACGGCTTGCCGCCTGTATTCATATGCAGGATATTCGCAGTTGTTATGTCTGGGAAAACAGTCTTCGCAAGGAAAAGGAAATTGTTCTGTGGATCAAAACGCTTGAGCGAAACTATCCCGATATTGAAGCCTTTATACAGGCACATCATCCATATGATCTTCCTGAGATTATTAAGGTTCCCGTTACCGGAGGACTTCCGGGGTATCTGGAATGGCTTGCCAATTCTGTGGGAGGGTCAGGATCGTCTCAGTAATGTTTTCAGTCTGATCGAGTAGGCCCCGAGGGTAAGAAGCGGGTTGACGTTACGCTGAACGGAACGGATGGCATCTTCGGTTATTGTGGAAAGGGCTAAAAAATCAGGATCAGTGAAATTCTGCACAAAACGATCGACAGATGAACTCAGATCAGGATTGTTTAACGTCGCCCACTCAGGATCTATTGTTCTATGACTGATGTCCTGGAAAAACAGCAGAAGAGAACCCAGAAAAGCGATGATTTCCTGTTTGCCCAGTTTTTTCGAGAGTTCTTCCGTAGTGGTGATTGCCTCACCGAGTTTGCCCGGAGAGAGGAGTTTGCGTAAATAATCAATCGCTTTGTCCCTCGTGGCAATGCCTTCGAAGTGTTCCGGGTTGCCTTGAGAAAAGTTGTTGATTATATCGGTTGCGACACGCAGGTTCCCTCGCGAAAAACCGGAGATGAACCGCTTTGTATCGTTCTGAATGCCGCTATGCTTTCTCTCCAGCCACTCATCGAGCTCTGATGGTTTAATTCTTGAAAATTTCAACGTCTGACAGCGTGAGCGGATGGTCGGCAAGACGTTTTCTGGCCGAGAGGAAACCAGAATGAACAGTACATGTTCCGGTGGCTCTTCAAGCAGTTTAAGCAGTTTGTTTGCCGCTGAAGGATGAAGTTTTTCCGGCTGTGAGAGGATGAATATTTTTTTTCCTTTTCCGACAGGCATGAATGAGGCCTTCTGTTGAAGGGCTGTGACCTGTTCGGTAAGGATGCCCATGGATCGGTCCATAGACGGCGTGAAGTAGGGGTTCTGTTTTTTTTGCTCGATCAATGATTCATAGCGTTCTCTGGCTTCAGAGGTTTTTTTGTTCTCCGCTTTTGCCGGATCATTTTTTTCAAGCAGCGCTGACTCGACAGGAAAAACGTATTCTATGTCCGGATGCAGGAAAGCGTCGATATCCCTGCAGCTCCGGCAGGTTCCGCATGAGCCGGTTTCAAGGGCGCTACTCCCTGAAGTGCAGTTGAGAACCTTGGCGAGTTCAAAGGCGGCAGCCTCTTTGCCGGTCCCTTCAGGGCCGGTAAAGAGGTAGGCATGAGCAAGCCTTCCTGTCACGACGGCTTTCTGCAGAATACTCATTTGCAGAGTATGACCGATAATAGTCTGCCAGCTCATGGTGTATTGGACATAGTGACAAGTAACAGGTGACAAGTGGAATGACAGTCAATAGTAACAAGTTACAAAATAAGGTGAACCTAAACTGAGCGTTTCAACAAGCGCTCAGTTTAGGGTGAATCGAGGAGCCGGAATCCGGAAACAAGTATTGAATAAAGAAATCCGAAACAACATCCGCACAATCCGGTATACTAAAAGAAAAAGGCGACTCTCGATTGTTCGCCCTTTGCAATTCAACGATTCAACAAATCAACAGTTCAACAAGCCTCAGATAATCGTCAGCCAGTTATAGGGGTCTTCTCCTGTCTGAATGATTTTCAGATAGTGAGATTGAAGTATCTCCGTGACTGGGCCTCTGATTTCGTTGCCGATAGGATGCTTGTCGATACTTCTGACAGGCGTTATTTCCGCGGCAGTACCGGTAAGAAATACTTCATCGGCAATATAGAGCGCTTCTCTCGGGATCATGGTTTCACGTACTTCATAACCAAGTTCTTTTGCAATGTGAATGATGGCCTGACGTGTCAGGCCTGCAAGAACCGACTGTCCGGTCATCGGGGTATAGATGATCCCGTCACGAATAATGAAAATGTTTTCGCCGCTGCCCTCGGAGACATAGCCGTTGACATCCAGGCCGATGCCTTCGGCGTAGTTGTCCATGATCGCTTCCATTTTGATCAGCTGCGAATTGAGATAGTTGCCGCCGGCCTTTGCCCATGTCGGCAGGGTGTTAGGAGCAAGTCTGTTCCAGGAAGAGACGCGAACGTCAACTCCTGTTTCAAGCACATCCTCGCCGAGGTAGGTTCCCCATTCCCATGTGGCGATCGCAACTTCAATCGCGGCCAGATGGGGGTTGACACCAAGAGCACCCTGTCCACGGTAGACAAGGGGTCTGATATAACATGACTTATGCCCGTTTGCCTTGATCGTGTCAATCACGGCCGTTCTTATCTCAGCCATCGAATAAGGGATCTCGATTCTGTATATTTTCGAGGAATCGTAGAGGCGTCTGATATGTTCATCCAGAAACAGAATCGCAGGGCCTTTTGTCGTTTCGTAGCATCGAATTCCTTCAAACGTCGATGAACCATAGTGAATAACATGTGAGAGGATATGAATTTTTGCATCATTCCAGTCAACAAGTTCTCCGTTCATCCAGATTTTTTCAGACTTGTTCATAGCTCGGACATTAACGTGGTAAGAGAATCAATAAATTCTTTCATAGACACCGTCAACTTCTCTCAGGATCGGATTATAGGTCACGATTTCCCGCCCGAAGCAGACACCGAGTGATTCATAGAGCGCGACCTGGTCAAGGTCGACATGGCGTTGTTCAATAGCCTTGCTTGATTCAATGAATTCAATTTTCCGGCCTTTCACTTTTGAAATGGTGACACCGGATTTGCCTTCCAGGAGCAGTATCACAGCTGCCGCTCCGGCTTCATAGCCGAAGTTGATATCATATGCAGAGGAGTTTCCGCAACGCACAAGGTGTCCCGGATGGATCTCTCTGATTTCCGGAATCTCATAGATCCCTTCAACAAACATTCCTGTTTCCTTCATGAATACCGGCATATCCGGATCGGCTTTCAGTCTTTTCTTCAACTCCTGGCATACATACTTGCCTGCGCCGGCAAGTTTTTTGTGCCCGAATGCGTCAACTCCCGCAGATTCATCGACTATATCGGTTCCATCGGCGTTTTTAAGGCCTTCGGCGACAACGATTGTATAGGTTCCGGAACGAACGTCGCTCTGTCTGATGCGGCTGGTGAAGCGTCCGACAATATGCTCATAGACGATATCCCAGTCTGCGGGTATTTCAGGAATGAGTATACAATCCGCCTCTGCTGCGACGCCACTTCTGAAGGCGGTATGACCTGCATATCTCCCGAATACCTCAGTGACGAGAATACGGTTATGCGTTTTTCCCGTAGTTTTCAGATCCTGAACGAACTGTGCGATTCTGTTGATGGTTGAATCGCCTCCGACAGAGTATGTCTGCAGGTCGAGATCCATGGTTTTCGGTGCATGAATACACTGAACACCGTTATTGTTCAAATCAACCATGACGCTGCCGCTGTCGTCTCCACCGCTGATAACCAGACCGTCAAGTTCGAACTTGCTCATTCCTTCCTTGATACGGTTGTATTTCTCAGGGTTGCTGATCGCTTTTATTTTTACTCGCGAATGACCCGCCTCGGATCCCGCGAAGTTGCCGGGAAACTGGTCCAGACGTGCCCTGTCAAGTCGTACAAGCGTATCCTGATCTATAAGGTTGTACAACCCTGCATAACCATTCGGAATGACGTATAATTCAATTCCTTTCGACAAAGCCATAAATGCGGCTCCCTTGATGACGGCATTAAGGCCGCCGCAATCTCCGCCACTGGTCAAAATGCCAATTTTTTTCACGGTATCATTCTCCTATGAGTTGTCGGTTTAGATGTTATTGGCTGATTTTCAGTACATCAAGATAGACTATGCAGTCAGATTTTTCAACTGAATTTGTTGCTGTTATGCAGCAATGGCAAGTTTTTATGGCATGTCGTTGCCGGGCATGTTCCGTGAAATACGCGCATCTGCTTCGCAGGAGAGATGACTGCGCTTCCACTCCTGTGATCTTTGTGCCTGCCCTGTGCAATATCCTGTGGATTTCACGGTACCTGATCCGGAGATCCAGTATTGGAGGCACGAGTCAGTATGGATGCCGGATCAGGTCCGGTATGACATCTGAAGCGGGTTATCGAGGTGTATTGATCCCTCCATATTTTTCATACCTTGTATTGACTGAATTCAACAGGTGCTTCAGATTTCTCTTTTCGCATAATGACCTATCTCGATCATCTCACTATCGCCTGGGTGCATCTCAGGGAGAGGAAACGACAGACTATTCTCACTGCGCTTGGTGTAGCAGTGGGATCGGCGATGCTCGTCACGACGATTGCCATCGCGGGAGGTATGTCCAGGAACGTGGTAAACAAAATTATCGATATCGCACCGCATATTATTGTGAGCGCAGAAAGGATCGAGCCACTGGTGCCGGACAACCTGCTGGGTAGTACCGGGAATTTTCTCGGGTTCGTTGAGAAAAATATTACTGTCGCGGAAAAGAAGACCATCAAGAACTACCCGGACACTGTTGAGCGCATTGGATCTGTCGGGGAAGTTGAGATTGTTTCTCCTTTTGTGACGAGCAATCTTATTGTTCGAAACAGATCCCGTTTTACCTCCTGTACGGCGAAAGGCGTTATGCCTGAAAAAGAGGCCGGTATCGCCAATCTTGGCAAGAAGCTTGTTGAAAGCAACGCGCTTGCGGAGCTTGCCTACACGCCTGACGGTATTCTGGTTGGCAACCTGCTCGCTGAAGATCTCAAGGCCTCCTATCACTCGCGTTTGCTGCTGATCAGCAAAAACGGTCTGGAGTTTCCGGTGACGGTTGTGGGTCGTTTCAGTACCGGCTTTAACGCAAAAGACCGTCAGGAAGCCTATATCAATCTCGCTCTTGCGCAGCGGATAGAGGGAATCGCTGCCAACGCCGTCACGTCAATCGGGCTCAGGACCGCAGATGTCGGCAGGGCGGGGGAAGTTGCTGAAAAGGTAGAGCAGCTTACCGGCTTTCAGAGTGAAAGCTGGGACGAATCCAACAAAAATGTGATAGAGTTTTATAATCGTAACGGCACGATCACCCTCGTCCTTGTGGGCTTTGTCTTTATTGTCGCGGGTCTGGGTGTTTCTTCGGTCATGACGACCGTTGTCCTTCAGAAAATCAAGGATATTGCCATTATGCGATCAATGGGGGTAAAACAATCGAGTATCACTGCCATATTTATGACTGAGGGTTTTATTATCGGTCTGCTGGGAGTGGTTTTCGGATGTCCGATCGGGCATTTTATCACCCGCCTTGTCGGGACGATTCGTTTTGAAGCAAATACGGCCGGTGTTCTGCAGAGTGACAGGATCAATATTTCAGAAACCCCGGAGTCGTACATCATCGTGATTCTCTTCGGAATCCTTATCTCAGTGATTTCATCCATCGGCCCCGCGCGCAAAGCCGCCGGTTACGTCCCTGTGAAAATCCTTCGCGGTCAGATGTGAGGGGCGGGTAGTAGGTAGTAGGTAGAGTAGGTAATAGGTAATAGGTAATAGGTAGTAGGAGGAAAATATGGAAAGGACGGAGACCGGAAGGGAGAGAGACAAGAGTCAAGAGCCGAGAGATGAGACGGGAAACGAGAGTACTGAATGATGAGCAATGAGTGGGAGATGGCTCAATAGCTGGTTGGCTGTTTAGCCAGATAGCAAAATGGCTGGTTTGCTGAAAAGCACAATTGCGGATTTGCCAAATAGCAATGAGCGATGAGTTTGGGATGTGTTAGGATGTAGGGGCGAAAAATCTTTCGCCCTTTACAGGTCATCTTCGGGCTATCTTGCAGTTTAGCTATCCAGCCATTTTGCCTTTTGACGTATCCTCCCGGTCACTGCTTCCTCTCTTCAATCAAGCATATGGCGTGTGCTGCGACGCCTTCTTCGCGACCGACATAGCCGAGTTTTTCAGTTGTCGTGGCCTTGACCGCGACTTTGCTGACATCGATGTCGAGACAGGCGGCTATATTGCTGCGCATTGCCATAATATGCGGTGCGACTTTCGGCTTTTCCATGACCAGCACGGAATCAATGTTCCCGATGGCATACCCTTCTTCAGCAATCAGTTTGCCGACATGTTGCAGGAGGATCATGCTGTCAATATCCTTGAACTGCGGGCTGGTGTCGGGGAAGTGTTTGCCGATGTCCCCGAGTGCGGCGGCACCCAGCAGGGCATCGCTGATCGCGTGCAACAGAACATCCGCGTCACTGTGCCCTTTCAGCCCTTTGCTGTGAGGAATCTCGACGCCGCCGACAATGAGTTTCCTTCCTTCGGCGAACTGGTGTACGTCAATGCCTATTCCTATGCGCATAAACGGTGTAACTTTTTGATAAAATAAGAGATATCATGGCAAGAAAGATATCATTATATTTAACAAATTAACAACGAATGTTGATTGCGCGGTAAGAGAGACACGCGGACACGAAACAGGCCCCGGAATCTGCCATGAACATGCAAGACATACGATTGTTTTTCTGGATGTGTACCGGAACCCCGATCGGGATAATTGAGAAGTATCCTACGGAGCATAACAAGTTTATCGGGATTGGCGCAACCATTTTCTTTACCGCGCTTTTTGCCGGTCTGTCCGGCGGCTATGCGCTCTACTATGTGTTTGCAGGCACTGCCTTTGCCGTATTTTTTGCCATTGTTTTCGGTATTCTCTGGGGACTCGCGATTTTCAATCTTGACCGCTACATCGTTTCAAGCGTCAACAAGACCGCAAAAGGGTTGCGACAGTTCTATCAGGCCTCTCCGCGTCTGATTTTTGCGATTCTTATCGCTATTGTTATCGCAAGACCTCTTGAACTCAAGATCTTTGAAAAAGAGATCAAGGAGGTGCTCAAGTCCCGGTATCTTCGGGAACAGCAGGAACGGATAACAAGGGTGCAGGACTCCTTCAGCGACAAGTATGCGCTGGAACTGGAGCAGATTGAAAAACTGCAGAAGGAGTACGACGAGGTCACCAATGAAGTCTCGCTGCTTCGAGAGGAGTTGAAATCCGAGGTGTTCGGTCAGATGACAGGCAAGACGTCCGGTGTCGTGGGATTCGGGACCTATGCGAAACAGAAGCAGGAGGTGATCCAGGCCAGGCAGCAGCGTGAGGACTACCTCGCCTCGCGGCTCACCGAACTGGAGACCTTCATCAACCGCCAGAAGGAGGCCGAGGGGATCAACGACCAGATGATGCTTACCGAATCGCGGCTTGCCGCCAGGGTTTCAACTGCCGGTTTCGCCGACAGGAACTGGGCCCTCGGCCAGCTTACCGAGGGTGGTGATGATGTCAACAACTCGTCGGCCAACGCAGTGTTGTTCATCACCCTGCTCTTCATCGCCTTCGAATGCGCCCCGATCCTCGTAAAGCTGCTTTCCGACGTGGGACCTTCCGATGTCGATATTCATGAATCCGAAGCAAGAATCATCCGCTGGCTGACAGCCACCTCTCCCATCTCGAAAAACCGTTTTGTACGAGCCTACCGTAACATAGGCGGCAAACCGGGGCGACGGCTGACAAGAAAGCCGATGTATAACAAGCGGGTGAGGAAGGTGGAAGGCAAAGGTAAAAGAATTTGAGTGGGTTGTAGAATCGTCTAACTGTTGATTTGTTGAACTGTTGAACTGTTGTAGGGGCAGGCCCCTGTGCCTGCCCGTATTCCGATATCGCCCACAGATTGCACGGATTTTCGCGGATGAAATGCAGGGCGTCCTGACTCGCCGGGATTCGCCCGTCTCCTTTTTGCGCATTTCCATCCCGAACCACAGATCCCTTTTATTCTTGCGGTGAATATTTCTCATGATAATGATATATTTTACGTGAATATTTCTTCCTGTTCTTCATGGGCGAAAAAGGAGGTTGCAATGAACTGGTATCTGGATGTTCTGAAAAAATATGCGGTGTTCAGCGGGAGGGCAAGGCGCAAGGAGTACTGGTATTTTTACCTATTCAACACGATCATCGAAGTCGCGCTGATGCTTGTCGATTATATGATCGGCTGGTATAGCATCGAGGGAGGTATTGGTGTATTGAGCGCGATCTATGTTTTGGGCATCATGATTCCGGGCATTGCCGTGTCGATACGTCGGCTGCACGACACCGGCCGTAGCGGCTGGTGGCTGCTTATTGGTCTGATACCCTTTATCGGCGCTATCGTCCTTCTTGTGTTCATGGTGCAGGATAGCAAGCAGGGAGAGAACGAGTACGGTCCGAACCCGAAAGAGGTTATGGTGTAGCTGGAAGAAACAATACTCCAGTGGACGCATTGCCTGGTTGCCAGTTGGTAAACGTAGGGACTGAGCCCCTGTGGTCGCTCAAAATGACTGACATCATCAACTGTTTATGATGATGAAATGCTAAGCCAAACTGAGTTAATGGAAGACGAATATAACTTGCAGAGATTTCTTGATGCACAGGAAAACTGCTTTGAGCGTGTACTGGGTGAACTTCGCCTCGGGAAGAAATCCAGCCATTGGATGTGGTATATATTTCCTCAGTTATACGGGCTCGGACGTAGTTCAAGGTCTAAAAAATATGCCATTCACAGTACAGCAGAAGCCTTAGCATATCTACAGCACCCTGATCTCGGTCCGAGACTGAAGGAATGTGCCGAAGCTGTCAATGTTCATAAAGACCTGACAGTAGAACAAATATTCAGATATCCTGATTATCGCAAGTTTCACTCTTGCATGACCTTATTTGGGAAGATTTCGAAAAAAAACAGTCCCTTTCATAGAGCATTGGAAACGTTTTTTGCAGGGGAGCCTGATAGACGAACGCTTTCTCTCACCCCACAATCAGACTTCCCACATACTCCCTCAACGACGGATTTGCAGGATCGGCGAAAAACTCTTCGATAGCGTTGGCGACGGTTTCGCCGATGTCGGGATCGACGAAGTTCATGGTGCCGATCTGGATGGCGCTGGCTCCGGCGAGCAGGAATTCCATGGCGTCTTTGAAAGAGGATATTCCGCCCATGCCCACGACAGGGATTTTTACGGCGTTGTACACCTCCCACACTTTGGCGAGCGCGACCGGTTTTATCGCCGGGCCGGAAAGGCCGCCGGTGACGTTTTTCAGGAGCGGTTTTCTGGTTTTGTAGTCTACGGCCATGCCGACGAGCGTGTTGATCAGCGAAACGGAATCCGCGCCCGCGTCCTCGGCGGCGATGGCGATGGCGCTGATGGAGGTGACGTTCGGAGTGAGTTTCACCATGAGATGCCGCTCGGTGAGGGTTCTCAGCTTGCTGATGATCTCGAAGGTAGCGGTGCTGCTGACACCCATGATCATGCATTCTCCCTTGACGTTGGGACAGGAGAGGTTGATCTCATAGGCGCTGATGCCCTCACAGCTTTCCAGACGTTCGATAACCGTGCAGTAGTCGTCGATGGATTTACCTGCGATGTTGACGATGACTCCGGTATCGAGCTGTTGCAGAAACGGGATTTTGTCTTCGACGAACCGATCGAGCCCGACGTTGGCAAGCCCTATGGCGTTTATCATGCCGCAGGGGGTTTCGGCAATGCGCTGGGGAGGATTCCCCTCGCGCGGTTCTGGCGAGATGGCTTTGGTGACGATGCCGCCGATTTTCTCCAGATCGGTCAGCATGTTCAGCTCCTCGCCGTAGGAGACCGTTCCCGATGCAAGAAGCACGGGCGAGCGCAGATCAAGGCCGCGCCCAAGGGACAGGGCTGCATATCTTGAGGAGTGCTGTTCAGGGTTTTTCGTCATGCTTTTCGGGTGCTGAAGTTGCCCGGAATATTGTCTGACCGTTTTCTTCCGCAAGTCTCCCGCCGGATGACGTCCGGCGGAGCGCCTGGGATTTGTTACATCCGTGGATGTGCGTTCAGTCTTTCAGATAATAGTTTGTTGTATAGTCCCTTACCATACGGTGCGTGTTGTATTCCGGACCAATGGTGATTATGGCGTTGCGAACTTTTTTCAACCAGTTTACCGGGATATTGTCCGCGTTTCGGTTGTAGAATGTCGGAATAATCTGGTTTTCGAGAACATCGTAGAGCTGTTCCGCATCATGCCGGTCCTGCTCATGATGGTCATCAAATACTTCTCCGTGCCCTATCGACCATCCGTTTTCACCGTTAAAAGCTTCAGGCCACCAGCCGTCGGGAACACTGAAATTCAGTCCTCCGTGAAGAACGGTTTTCTGTCCGGATGTGCCGCTGGCTTCGAGGGGTCGTACCGGGTTGTTGAGCCAGACATCCACACCGGATATCATACGTTTGGCCACGCCGATATTGTAGTTCTCAAGAAAGATGATTTTTCCTTTGAACTGCGGCTGGAGCGTGTGCTCTACAATCTGCTGTATAAAGTGTTTTCCCGCATCATCGTGAGGATGGGCTTTGCCGGAGAAAATGATCTGCACGGGCATTGTCGCGTTGTTGACTATTCTTGTCAGGCGTTCGATGTCCGAAAAGATCAGCGGTGCTCTTTTATAGGTAGCGAAACGTCTCGCGAAACCAATCGTCAGGACATCCGGGGATAAAGGATTCTTTCTTGATTTTGACGTGTCTTGTTCAAGATATGCCCTGTAGGAGTGCTGATGGTAAAGTTGGTTGGAAAGGTATCTGTATATGAAATCGATCAGGTTTCGTTTGAGACGGTAGCGGAGACTCCAGAGTTCTTCATCTGTTACCTTTGCGAGGATTTCTGACGCGGCTTCGGGTGACGATGTAAGGGTATCGAGACTGTCCGTGTATTGACGCCAGAACCGATCCGTTGTCCCGCTGCTCCAGCTTGACGTATGCACACCGTTGGTGATATGGCCGATAGGCACTTCATGAGCTGTTTTTGCCGCGTAGATATGCTTCCACATCTCTCGTGAGACCTCTCCGTGGAGTTTCGAGACACCGTTTGCGGTGCGGGAGAGGTTGAGCGCAAGTACCGTCATGGTGAACAGCCCGTGAATATTGGACTGGTCTTCAGCGCCCATTCTCATGAAATCATCGAACGGTATTCCGATTTTATGAAGGTATCTGTCGAAAGAATAGTGCACCATGTCCCGGGAGAACCGGTCATGACCTGCTGCAACAGGCGTGTGCGTGGTAAACACGCACTGTTCTTTCACCCGTTCAATAGCTTCTTCAAGCTGTTTTCCTTTTGCGAGTTCAGCTGCAAGAAGTTCGACAGTCAGAAATGCAGAGTGTCCTTCATTCATATGGTAGACGGCAGGATCGATGTCAAGTGCCTTGAGCAGTTTGACGCCTCCGATGCCAAGTACGATCTCCTGACTGATTCGCATGTTCTGGTCACCGCCGTAGACTCTCGAGCAGATGCCGCGATAGTGCGCTTCGTTGGCGGGTATGTTGGTGTCGAGCAGATAGAGCCTTGCTCTTCCTACGTTGAGGTACCAGGCCTGGGCAAACACTTCGCTTTGCGCGATATCAAATGAGATAATCAGGTCTTTGCCTTCTGCATCGGTCACTTTTTCCAACGGCAGGCTTTCCGGGTACTGCAGGGGATATTCTTCTGTCTGCCAGCCTTCATGGTTGAGGAACTGACTGAAATACCCTTCCTTATAGAACAGCGTTATGCCTACGAAATTCAGTCCCAGATCGCTTGCGGATTTAATGTGATCTCCCGAAAGGACGCCAAGCCCGCCGGAATAAATTCTGATACTTTCATGGATGCCGAACTCAGCGCTGAAATAGGCGACAGTATTTTCTGCAAGAGAAGGAGCGTTTTTTGCTGCCCAGGTCTCCTTATCGTTGAGATAGTCTTCAAACCGTTGAGAGACTCTTGCGAGTTTCTTTCCATAATCGCTGTTAAGTCGAGCATTGATCTCGTCATTTGAGATATGGTGAAGGAGTTCGACCGGATTATGATTGACCCGTTCCCAGAGAAGCGGTGAAAGTGAATAAAACAGTTCCTTGGCTTCAGTGTCCCAGGACCACCAGAGATTGCGGGACAGTTTCTGTAAAGCTTCTATTTTGTAAGGCATAGGTGAACAAATAAAAATAGTGTAAAAAAGGCTCTCAGCAGAGTTTCTCCTGAAATCGTTATCTTAAACGGCGGTAATTTACAGTTTCTCTAATAAAAGGTCGCCCCTAAAGTAAATAATATTTCAGGGCCCGGAAATCAGGTTTGTCTCATTGACTGAAAAAAG
>JAPHUN010000284.1 GCA_026193435.1 Chlorobium sp. | reverse complement strand
GTGACTGGTGGCTGGTGACTGGTGACTGGTCACTGCCTGAATTCCGGCCTGTCGTTATAGCGCAGCCTGAAGCCGGGGAGGTTGATCGATGAACTGCCCCTCAGCTTGTTCGGGTACTGTTTGCCTTCTACATTGCCGTTAACGGATATCCTGTTGAGCGCTCCCTCCCGGAATGACATGACGATCATGTTGCCGCTTGAATAATTTACTCCGGCGGGAGACTCCTGATTATCGTAAGCGTGATAGAGGCTTCTTGCCTGGGAATCCACCTCTATGCCGGTTACCTTCTCTTCTTCGCTGAGTTTGATGAGTATGGTTTTGCCGCTTATCTGGTTATAGAGCTGTCTGGTCATATCGAGCGTATCTCTGGCGGCAAAAAAGGCGTTTCCGCTGATTTTTACCGATTCAGCTTTCTTTTTCTCACCAATCTCCTTGAGTTGAACGAGAATCGTGTCGCCGGTGAGTTGACGTTCAGCCTGCCAGGCGGCCGCATCATCAAAAAGCCAGAGCTGATTGCCGGGATTGTCGATGAGTGCCCGTTTGGAGCGTGCTGTCAGGTTGTTTTCAAGCAGTCGGCCATGTACATTTCCTGACAGTTTCGCGATGCCCGTTTTTGTGTAGTACAGGGCTTTGTCGCAATAGATTTCCAGTTCGCGATCGGTCATGAAAATATTGCCCTCTAACTCCACGATACTGCTTTCGAGAAACTCGGTGGCTTTGTCACAGTTCAGCAGCATGTTTTCATGAATAAACACAACATTGCCCGACACGGAGCGAACCGGTTCGATGTTTCCTGTCGGTGAGCGCTTTTCGCCACCCTGCAGTCTGTCTGCCTGCTGCAAAATAATTTTCATTTTCTCCGCGCAGGCTGTATTATGGTTCAGTCCCGATAGCGTATCGTGTGCCTGAAAGAGTATGAGCAGAAGCAGTATGCGCACAAGTAGAGTGGTTCCCTTCATCATGATCGTAAGTCTGTATAGGGATGGATGTGTTTGAACTAATGTAAAAAGATTTATCTCGTGAAAAAGATTCTTTTAGCCGCCGGAGACCGTCAAGGTTTATTGAAGGTGCTGCCCATATACAACGCGTTGCATGAATATAACGGTTTTCAGCCGGTGTTGGCCGCCGGTATGCCGTTGCCGGAAGGTGAACAGTCAGGTAAAAACCTTGCCGATCTGTTCGGGATCGCAGACAAGGTAATTCCGATCGAAACTTCAGGCGATACGCCCGTCGGACGAACCGCATCGGCGATGAAAGCTTTTGAATCCCTTCTGCTTGCAGAACAACCTGATCTTGCCGTTGTCGGAGGAGATGACGATGTTGCTCTCGCCGCCGCTCTTGCGGCAGCAAAGCTCAGTCTTCCTGTTGCAACTGTCGGGGCCGGAATGCGGGACTACAATCGACGTTCGCCCGCGGAAATCAACAGAAAGCTTATCGATTCGGTTTCCGATATACTCTTTGTCAGTGAGCACAGCGGCGAATATAACCTCATCAATGAAGGGTTCGACGAGGAGAGGGTCTTTTTTGTCGGTGAGGTGGCTATCGACAGTCTTGCCGCTGTCATCAGCAGGGCAAACGATTCACCGGTTGTAGACGATAGTGGAGTAGAAACCAAAAAGTATGTGCTGGTTCTTCTCGACCGTGCGGCTGCACTGGACGATCTGGAAATCCTGAAGAAAATTGAGCGCCTGGTAATCGATCTGGCCGGGAAACAGCAGGTATTGATGCTGCTCGATCCCGAAGTTGCAGCGGTTTTGAAGCAGCATGAGATGGAGCCTGCATTTACCATGGTTTCTGGTGTTCGGGTCAGGCCATCGACAGGCTATGTCGAGCTGCTGCGGCTTGTGAAGGATGCTTCCTTCATCCTGACCGATTCCAGCGCTGTCCAGACTGAGTCAACAGTCATGAAAGTACCCTGTCTTACCATGCTTGACGAAACGCCCAGTCCCGCTACCATCGAGATCGGCACCAACATTCTTGTCGGAGACAGGGAAGAGGATATTCTACAGAGCATC
>JAPHUN010000278.1 GCA_026193435.1 Chlorobium sp. | reverse complement strand
GCATCCCCCGAAGTCATCACGGAAATCAAGGCTCTCATCCTTGCCCCATCACTCTTTGATGCTCGCTCAGCCGTTTTTTCAACTATCCCCGCACCAATACGAAATGCAAGGGAAACATCCTGACCCGCCTCGATTTTTTTTATCAGCCCTCTGCGCCATGTCTGAAAATGATCGATCCATGCTTCGATAGTGAACTCATAGTTCCCGGGATCGCCGACGGCAAACACCCCTTCCCAGACGTCATTGAAAAGCGCGATCATGGGAGAGCGTTTCCATGCACGGGCCGATGCGGAGCGGTAACAGATCTCGGCGCTGATAACGTCAGCACCGTCAGTAAAAATATCAGCCTCCACCCGAACCGTTTCCCCCGGGATTCTCTTCACAGGGTATTGGCCACCGTCTATCTCAGGAGACACACGATCAATGATGACACGCCTCCTGCCGTCGAACTTCCGGCTGCTGATTACAGGTTTATGCTGGTAAAATGTGTGATTCATATGTATAATGGTATAGAGATTTACACCTGATGCAAAATAGGGAAAAGATGTGGTTGCATGATGTGAAAAAAATTGATTTTTTGTTTCACGCATCAAGTAACCCCTGAAACCGGCAAAACAGCGCGGTTTAAACACATTTCACAACGACAGAAAGAAAGGAAATACCATGTTTGAAGGAGCAAAAGAACGTCTGCACGAGATACACCACCGCATTGAACAGTTACGGGGGTATCTTTGACGTTGACGAACGTTTGCACAAAATCGGTGAACTTGAACAGATCACCGCGGAGGAAAATTTCTGGGAAAACCAGAAGGAAGCCAACAAGATCGTAAAAGAGTTCAACGATCATAAACTATGGACTGAAGAATTTCTCGCGCTTGAAAAACAAACCGCTGACCTCAGGGAAGAACTGGAAATCGCCGAAGAACTCGGGGAAGAGTCACTTGCGGAGGAAATAGACTCGCGCATCGGTTCGATCGAGCAGAAAATCGGTGAGATCGAATTCAAAAACATGCTCTCCGGTAAAGACGATCCCGGCAACGCGCTGCTCACTATCAATGCCGGGGCGGGCGGCACCGAAGCACAGGACTGGGCGGAGATGCTTTACCGCATGTACCTGCGCTGGGCGGAACGTAAAGGGTTCAAGATTTTCACCGATGACTATCAGGAAGGCGATGGCGCAGGCATAAAAACCGCTACGCTTGAGATTCAGGGTCCCTATGCATACGGTTACCTGAAAGCTGAAAACGGCGTCCATCGGCTGGTAAGGGTCTCTCCCTTCGATTCGAACGCTCGCCGCCACACCTCGTTTGCCAGTGTCTACTCCTACCCGGAAGCGCCACCCGATGCTGAAATAGAGATTCGCAAGGAGGACCTTGAACTTTCCACCTTCCGCAGCGGCGGCAAAGGCGGACAGAACGTCAACAAGGTTGAAACAGCCGTACGCATCAAGCATATCCCTTCCGGGATTGTCGTCTCCTGCCAACAGGAGCGTTCGCAGTTCCAGAACCGTGAACGGGCGACAAAAATGCTGCGGGCACAGCTTTACAAAAAGCAGCGTGAAGAGGAAGAGGCAAGAAAACAGGCCGTTGAAGGCACAAAGAAAAAAATCGAATGGGGCAGCCAGATCCGCAGCTATGTCATGGATGACAGAAGGATCAAGGACCACAGAACAAATTATGAACGACACGACATCGAAAACGTCCTTGACGGCGATATCGACGATTTTATAGAAAAATATCTTTCGGAATTCACCAACTGACTCCAGAAACCAATCACATAACGCTATTAACGATTCACAACCGACACCTATACGGTCCAGGAGACCGAGCAAACGTGCTGTTGTAGACGGCACCTTGCGATTCGGCGTGCTGACCGATGTCCACTATGGAAACGGCGACCGGGACTCGGAAACACGAGACCTGCACGGCTGTTTTGATTTCTGGGATAACAACAGTGTGGATTTCACCGTCCAGCTGGGCGATCTGATTGAAGGCAAAGGGCCCGAAGCGGAAGAAAATCTCACCGGAGTCGCAGCCGTACTCAGGAAATATCCCGGCACGCTCTACCATGTGGCCGGCAACCACTGTCTGGGCGCTCCGCTTGATCGCTACCTCAAAGAAACCGGGCTCGTTTCGCCTTACTACACCTTCAGCATGAAGGGCATACGGTTTATCGTGCTGCACGGTATGGATATCAACCCGGAAACCATCCCCGAATCCGATACCGACCGCTCAAGGAAAAACCTGCTGATGAGCGATCCCTGGGCAACACTCTACTGCGGTGCGATCGGTCAGCAGCAGATCAACTGGCTGGTACAGCAACTCGACGAATCGAAGCGGCAAGGTGAAGCAGCGATACTTCTCTGCCATTTTCCGCTCCTGAAGGAAAGCTCCGACAAACCCCACGGACTGCTGTGGAACCATGACGAAGTCACCGATGTGCTCCGTCGCTACAGAAACATCATCGCCTGTATCACCGGGCATCTGCACCGGAGCGCGTACGTTGAACGCTACGGCATACACTTCCTGACAATGCCGCCTTTCGTGAAACGGAATGACCCTGCGAACTACTCCTGCGGCATGATTGAACTCGACAATACTTTTCTGACCGTTAGCGACCAGAACATGAACCTGCTGCATAAACTGAAAATCACCTGACCAGTCCATGACACGCCGCCATCTCACCATCGTTGTTCTGCTGCTCCTCTGTTCCCTGTTGAACAGGGGATCGGACGCGGCAGAAAGCAACAAACCGGACCTGGCTCTTGACGCGACAACAAAGGAGCAGGGAGCGTTCTTTGTCGCGACAGTCAATGGAAGTTCCTCCCGGCCTGATCTCTGGTTCAACGGCCAAAGCTTTACCATGTTCCGGCAGAACGACGGCAGCTATCGCGCACTCGTCCCTGTTGAAAACATGCTGAAGCCAGGCAGCTATGCATTGCTGGCGAAATCGAACGGCTGGAAAGAAAAAATACCGGTAGAGGTCACGTCGAACAACCTGCCCGTACAGACAATATGGCTCGACGAAAAAACCAACAGCCTGAAAGCCACAAAAGAGGAAAAAGCGCAGGTGAAAGCCGCATTGAGAACCGTCAGCGAGAACAAGCTCTGGTCGGACCTGTTCAGCTACCCGTCACAGGGAAGAAAATCCAGTCCCTTCGGCGTGAAACGCTCCTACAACGGAGCACCGGTATCGAGCTACCACAAGGGAATCGACATCGCTGTCCCTCAGGGTACGCCCGTCCTCTCTCCGGCAAAAGGAAACATCGTGCTTACCGGCTATGAGGCGGAACGGTTTCACGTACATGGTAACACCGTCGTCATCGACCACGGCCAGGGACTGACCTCGATCTACATGCACCTGCACTCCATATCCGTCAATGAAGGAGATATCGTCAGCAAGGGGGACACCATAGGCACAGTCGGCAGCACCGGCATCTCCACCGGCGCACACCTCCACTGGGGGGTTTATTTATACGGAATAAGTGTGGATCCGGAGTTGTTTGTGAGGAATATATATTAGCTGGATGGCTGGGTGGCTTAATGGCGTCTATCACTTGTCCAGATAGACATCTTTTCGATGACGAACCCTGACAATATGAATAAGCCGCTGGTCGTCTATAACCTCGTAAACAATCCTGTAATCGGTTACCCGGACCCTG
>JAPHUN010000207.1 GCA_026193435.1 Chlorobium sp. | reverse complement strand
ATTGGTCGAACGGATGGTATGGTTTATTGAAAATCCGGAACGATGTCCGAAGATGGGAGCCCGTAGCCGACAGATAGCCGCTGAGCGCTATGATGTGCACAGGATTAACCGTCAATTGATGGCCATTACAGAATTGCGATGATAAAAAGAGTTTTTGACTGCCTGATCAGCCTGTTCGCGTTATTGATTCTGTTTCCTGTGATGTTGTTTGTCGCGCTTGTAGTCAGAATTAAACTCGGGAGCCCTGTTCTGTTTGTTCAGGAACGCCCGGGATTGCTGGGAAAGCCGTTCAGGCTATACAAATTCAGGACAATGACCGATGAGCGTGGCGCAGACGGCCGTTTGCTTTCCAACAGAGAGCGGTTAACCGGTACAGGCAGGTTTTTACGCTCCACCAGTCTCGATGAGCTTCCGGGTTTATGGAATGTTTTTGTTGGTGACATGAGCCTTGTGGGGCCCCGTCCCCTGCTGACGGAGTATCTGGATCATTATTCGGAGTTTGAGGCAAGGCGGCATGACGTTAAGCCCGGGATCACCGGATGGGCCCAGGTTAACGGCAGAAATGCGATCAGCTGGGAGGAAAAGTTTCGCTATGATGTCTGGTATGTGGACAACCGGTCTTTCTTTCTCGACCTGAAGATCTTGTGGATGACGGTAAAAAAAGTGTTTTTCAGAGAGGGTATCAGCCACGAAGGCACTGTGACCATGCCAAGGTTCAAGGGATCTGATACAGGCAAAAAGAGCTGAATGGTATTATCCTGCACTATCGAGCCGGTGCCTGATAAGCTCTTCCATGCCGCTCTGCAGTGAGTGGCGGGGAACCCAGCCGAGGATCTCCTTTGCCTTCCGGATATCCATTCCCCAGTATAGTGGTGAAGCTTCGTCGTTTTGGTTCTGTTCTATAGGCGGCGCCGGAAGTCCGCAGTTTCTCGACGCGGCCTGGCAGATCGAGGCAAAATCCGAGATCGAGACCGGTGAACCGCTTCCGATGTTGAGAATTATTTTGCTGGTTTCAGGAAATGATGTGCAGCATGAAGCACGTACAGCGCGCGCAGCATCGTTAACATGTAGCAGGTCTATCCGGTTTTTGCTGCCGAATAGAGGGAGCGCCCGCTTCTTTGCGGCATTCAGGGCGAACTTGTGAGGAAGTTCATCCCATCGAACAAAGTGCCCCAATCCATAGATGCGAGCGACTCTCAGAATAATTACCTGAGGAATGCTGTAGTTCTCACTGAGGCTCAGAAGTTCTCCAATCCATTTGCTCAAGGCATATGGAGTTTCAGGCTTTGCAGGCATTTCTTCTTTCCATAACGGCGTTCTTGCTGTTCCGTATACGGATTGAGATGAAATATAGATGAGTTTTCCTACTCCGGCATCGTGCATCGCTTCAAGCAATGCCCTTGTGCCTTCTGTGTTTGTCAGAAACAGAGGTGACGGGTCGGATCCCGGACGCAGTGATGCTGCGTGTATTACCGTGTCTATTCCCTGCAGATCCGGTATCGCTCCTGGAAATTCACCCCGGACACACCCAAAATCGTTGTGATTTCCAAATGTATTGACAAGTCCCGTTTCGGCGTGATCGGTTCTTGCCAGAGCTGTAATTGTATGCCCTTTCTTTGCGTCGAGAAGCTGCTCGATGATAGCGGCCCCAAAATAGCCGGAGGCGCCGGTAACGAGAATATTTTCTGAGGAGGGCGCACTTGAAGAGGCGCGGGATGGTGTTTTCCCATGATTCGGCAAACAGAGCCTGTTTATCCTCTCGACCGGAACGATGCTGTCCGCGACATACCTGAGGCCGAAATAGCCGGGCAGATAGCCAAGAAGCGCTTCGACATCTTTATCTGAATCAAAGAGAAGATCACAAATTGCGGCTTCAACCTCTTTATATCCAAAGGATGCTCTGAGCCCTGTGATTCCGGTAAATCTTGCGTTGATCTCAAAAAACAGGACATCCCTGTCTTTTTGCCGTCCCTGGAGATTTACCGGTCCGGTAAGACCCTCTTGAGCCAGAGCCTTGACGATAGGCAGTCCAGCAGCGATGGCCGGACTGTCCGGCTCAGGACTGATTTCTACCGGAATTCCATTTTTCAGAAGGTTTACGCTTGCAAAACTGCCGGATACGTTGCCGGACCGGTTGATATAGTACTGGACGGATATTTCGTTTGACTGATCGAGATTTCCCGTAGAGGTTTTTCCCGAATACGATCTGCTTGCGTTGTCGTTTGGAGGGAGATAGTCCTGAACGATCATGGGCTGGTCATCCGGTATCAGGTAGAGCTGATCAGGGTTGAAGACAAGTGAAGCCCCGGCTGAAGCTGATCCTCCTCTGGGTTTGACGATTACCGGGTAGTCAAAGCTGTCCGGCATTTTTCTTGCATCTTCAAGAGCGCAGGTTTTTACAAACGGAAGATTTTTTTCTCTGCAGAAAACGGATTGCCGGAATTTATCGCGACAGATGCTGACGGCTTCCTTGCTGCCGACAACGACTTTGCAGCCGCGCTGCAGAAAAGTATCACGGTGGCGGGAAAGAACAGGGAGTTCAATATCGAGCCCGGGAATAATGATATCAAGATTTTCATGGTTACAGATATCCAGGAGGCTCTTGATATAGCTTTCTTCCTGACTGACTTTTGGAACCAGCCATGAGGCATCTGACCAGAACATGCCGATGCTTCTCGGGCTTGCGTCCATGCTGACAATTCTCAGTTCCAGCGTTGACTGGCTGAGAGCGTGAAGAATGGACTGTCCTACTCCTCCACCTGCCCCGGTTATGCCTATGGTGATCATGTTCCCTGTTGTTCCTGAATTTGCAGCATTGCTCTCTTGTTAACCTGTT
>JAPHUN010000024.1 GCA_026193435.1 Chlorobium sp. | reverse complement strand
TGGTTCTTCTCGGAGCCGATCTTGTTCTTCTGTTCGCGCCCGGTATCGGTATCCTCAACAGCGTGTTTTTCATCGGTGACGTTATCGGCTGGTCGGCCCTCATTCTTGGCATCGTTCTTCTTGTCCTGGGTTTCAGGGGGCTCTACCAGGCGCGTTAGAAGAAGGGGGCCGGAATGTTTTCAGCCTCGCTTTGCCGGCACACTATGAAACGATCAACGCAGGATCAGGCTCATGAAACACGACGCAGCACTTCAGGAACTGACGGCACGGATTACCGAAGCCTCTCTTTTTCTCGACACCGTATCGAGTCTGCTTTCAGAGCGTGTCGTCGGTCAGAAAAGGGTTCTTGAACGGGTGTTCATCGCTTTGCTTGCCAACGGCCATATTCTTCTCGAGGGTGTTCCGGGATTAGCTAAAACACTCATAGTCAGGACGTTTTCCTCAGCTCTGGATCTTGCTTTTCAGCGCATACAGTTTACCCCTGATATGCTGCCGGCCGACCTTGTCGGAACCATGGTCTACAATCCGAAAGAGATGGATTTCTATCCGCGCAAGGGGCCTGTATTTGCCAATATTATTCTCGCGGACGAAATTAACCGCACGCCGGCCAAAGTGCAGTCCGCATTGCTGGAAGCCATGCAGGAACGGCAGGTTACCATAGGCAGTACTACCTTCATGCTCCCTGAACCCTTTATGGTTCTGGCTACGCAGAACCCGATAGAGCATGAAGGCACCTATCTGCTGCCTGAGGCGCAGCTGGACCGGTTTATGATGAAGGTCCCTGTCGAGTACCCTTCTTATGACGAAGAACTTGAGATTATGCAGCGTTCGGCAAGAACCGCTGTATTTCAGGATGTTACTCCGGTTGCTCAAAAAAGCGAGATTCAGAAGGCACGGGCCCTGATCGACAGGATATACGTAGACGCACGGGTAGAGCGTTACATCGTCGATCTGGTTACCGCCACCAGGGACCCCGCTTCAGCCGGATTGCAGTCGCTTGAACAGATGATTGAATACGGAGCCTCACCCAGAGCCTCCATCTTTCTGCTTCTCGCAGCCAAAGCCCACGCTTTTCTGCAGCACAGGGCATACATAACACCGGAGGATGTCAAGGAGGTTGCCCTCGACGTCATGCGTCATCGCATACGACCTACCTATGAGGCGGAAGCAGATGACGTGAGCCCTGAGGATTGTATCCGCCGGATACTCGGGCATGTAAAGGTGCCGTGATGAATCAGTCGGCAGTATTCAGTATGCAGTCAGCAAGCGTAGGGGCAGGCCCCGTGCCTGCCCGACTCCGCAGGGTTCAGTGACTGGTAGATCTGTCCAATGATGAGTGGCGATGGGCAATGACTATTGACTAATGCATAATGAGCGGGGATGTAAGAGGTGGTAGGTGCTACGTGTTAGGGGTTAGGTGTTAAGGGGGAGGATGTAGTGCTGAGCAATGAGCAATGAGCAATGAGCAATGAGCAATGAGCAATGAGTGCTGAGTGCTGAGTGATGAGCAATGAGTGATGAGTGATGAGCGATGAGTGATGAGTGATGAGGGGAAAATAGAGGGTGGAGGAGGTGGTAACAAGTGATGGGTAACGAGTAAGAAACGATGCGTTTTCCTGCACTGTCATCCTCGGGCAAGCGGAGCGCGACCCGTGGATCCAAAATGAGTGTCAGGTGCTACGTGTTAGGTGTTAAGGAAATCAGGGCATGAGAAACATGAACGATCTGGCGCGGACAATACGACGTATCGAGATCCGGTCTAAGCGGCTGGTAAGCGAGCTTTTCAGCGGCGAGTATCATTCTTCGTTCAAGGGACGGGGTATCGAGTTCAGCAATGTCCGCGAATATTCGTGGGGTGATGATGTGCGTGCGATTGACTGGAACACCTCGGCGAGGAAGAACGACCTCTACGTAAAGATTTTCACCGAAGAACGGGAAAGGACGCTGCTGCTGGTTCTTGACGGATCAGGGTCGATGCTTTTCGGAAGCCGTCAGCGCATGAAAAAGGAACTCGCTGCCGAGGTTTGTGCCGTTCTTGCATTCAGTGCCATTTCCAACAATGACAAGGTGGGGTTGCTGATTTTTACCGACCGGGTCGAGAAGTACATCCCTCCTCGAAAGGGGAGGAGTCATGTGCTGGTCATACTTGAAGAGATCATCGGTTTCAATCCCGTAAGCCGCAGGACCGATATCGATGCGGCCATTCGGTTTATCCGGTCTACCCGGAAAAGGCAGGCGATCATCTTTCTCCTGACCGATCTGGCTGACGGGAGCTATGAAAAGGCGATAAAGATACTCAATGCAAAGCATGATTTCGTGCTTATGCATCTCGACGACCCTCTGGACAGAGAGGTGCCGCGGAGCGGTTTGCTCTATCTTCAGGATCCTGAAACAGGTGATACGATGGTGCTCGATGCTGCAGGGAGCGGCACATTGAGCCGGTACAGGGAGTTCAGGAGGCAGAAGCTTGAGGGGCTTAAAAAAAAACTCAGTACTTCAAGAATAGATGCAGTCTATCTTCAGACAAACCGGTCAATCACCGGCCCGCTCGACCGGTTTTTTCGTTATCGTGAAAAGAAGATCTGACATGAGGGCTCCTCTCGGTATTGTCATGCGAGACATTTGCCCGTTCTCTCCGCTCAAAAAAACAAGTGCATCGCGGAATAACGAAACAGAGTTGTCCATGAGCGCGCGCCTTATCCTGATGCTGATCCTTCTGTTCCCCTTCTCTTTGGGCAACGCTGCGGAACGACCTGCCGATCAACCCCGGTTTATAAGTGTTTTTTCCCCCCCGAGGGTTACCCTCGGGGACAGGGTGTCATACAGGACAACGGCAGTTTTTAATCCCTCTCAGTCTGTTTCCTTTACGCTGCCGGACAGTACGGGGCTGATGCCGTTTGTTCTTGTTCATCGGGAAGTGAAGAGGCCTGAAAACGGTATCGCTGTCCTGTATACAGAACTTGCGGTATTCGATGTCGGTGAGTATGAACTGCCTCCGGTTACCGTGGTTTTTCAGGAGAGTACCGGGAAAAAAGACACTGTTCTGTCAGCCCCGCATGAGAGTATCATGGTTGAAGCGCTGACTGATTCAGCCATGACCGAGCTGCTGCCGATAAAACCCATCAAACAGCCCTATACTTCATGGGCGGAGTATCTTCCCGCCGTGTATGTGTTGGCCGCTGTCGCGGCGGTGATTCTGCTGGTCCGGCGGCTGATGAAAAAAAATATCGAGCCTTCACGCAAGCCGCTTGATTTCAGAAAGGAAGCGCTGAAGCAGATCAGCAGGCTTGAGAAACATCTGGAAAAAGGCATGCCGCCGGAAGCGTGCTACGAACAGCTCAGTTATCTGAT
>JAPHUN010000027.1 GCA_026193435.1 Chlorobium sp. | reverse complement strand
AAGAACAAACCGTGGCAATGCTTTCAAGCAATAACAGGGCTCCTCTGTTATCTCTTCGGGTCAACACCCTGAAAACCACCCCGGAAATCATGGGAAAAGCCTTGAAAGACGCATCGGTCACGTTCACGAAAGCAGCACCTGAACAGTTCATGCTGACACATGATTTCACTGCCTGCGAACCCTTCATCCATCTTGGCCTGGTCACCGTACAGAACCCCACTCAAGCCCTCCCCTGTCTGCTGCTCGATCCGATGCCCGATGAAACAATACTCGATCTGTGCTCCGCTCCCGGAGGCAAAGCAACCTTCATGGCAGAGCTGATGAAAAACAAAGGGTCTATTCTGGCAGTTGACCGATACCGGAACAAGTGCGAAAAAGTCATGCGACGGGCCAAAGCTCTCGGCATATCCATCATCGAAACAATTGCTGATAATGCAGAAACATTTCAGTCAGACATACAGCCGTCCGCGATACTCCTCGACGCGCCCTGCACAGGAACAGGCGTCCTCGGCAAAAAGCCTGAACTCAGATGGAGAGTCACACCGCAGAAACTCGATGAACTGACCATCCTTCAGGGAAAACTGCTCGATCACGCTGCCGGACTACTGAAACCCGGCGGTGTTCTTGTCTATGCCACATGCTCGATCGAGCCTGAAGAAAATCAGCTTCAGATAGACCGTTTTCTGGAGCGCCATCCCGATTTCTCGAGAGATCACTCTCCGGTTCCCCTACCCGTCATGTTCAGCGAAATGCCCTCCGCCCCCGGAGCGTTCATCACCCTTCCGGGAAAACATGAGGGGTACGATGGCGGTTTTGCACAACGGTTGCTGAAAAACGACAGATGATCCGGATAACCTGAAAGCCACCAGTACGATGATTCCGCTTTCCTCTCCCTACAAGAGCCTTCTGGACCGTTTCCTGAACTACCTGACACTGGAGAGAAATTTTTCTGCGCATACGATAACCTCCTATGCCAATGACCTCAACCGGTACCTGCTGTTCATGCAGCAGAGCGAAAAACAGATTGAAGCGGTTGTTCTTACCGATATTCAACACTTCATTCAGGAACTTCATGAAGCGGGACTGGAATCGCGGTCCATATCAAGAAACATCTCGGCCATACGTTCTTTCCACAAATTCCTCATCCGCGAGAACATTCTCGAGGAGAACGCGGCCAAAAGCCTTCACCAGCCGAAGCCCGGTCTGCACCTGCCGACAGTTCTTTCAGTTGACGAGGTATTCAGACTCCTCGATGCGCCGCTCCTTGAAAAACCGCCCGGAAAGTACTTCCTGAGAGATAAAGTGCTTCTGGAATTACTCTACGCGACAGGCGTACGGGTCAGCGAACTCATCAACATCCAGCAAAGCAACTGTTATCTTGATGCCGGCTTCGCGCGTATATTCGGAAAAGGCTCAAAAGAGCGGCTTGTCCCTGTCGGACACACGGCAATAGAATGGATACGGCGATATCAGCAGGAACTGCGTCTGAATATGGCAAACCGTGAATCCGGTGATTATCTTTTTCTCAACGCACGCGGAAAGCAGCTCTCCAGAATGTCGGCATGGAATATAGTGCACCGCCTGAGCTCCGTTGCAGGATTAACCAAAAAAATCAGTCCTCACACCCTCCGGCACACTTTCGCCACCCATCTGCTTGAAGGGGGAGCCGACCTGAGAGCTGTTCAGGAGATGCTGGGGCACAGCTCGATAATCGCCACACAGATCTATACCCATATAGACCGGAGCTTTATCAAAGAAGCTCATAAGACATTTCATCCGAGGGGATAACAGACTCAATCACAATACTGATCAAAGCAGAACACGATCACCCTCCTGCGGCACGCTTGTCTCCAGACCGAGCTGTTCCTGAATCAACGTGCTGAAAACCTCCTTGACCCCATTCTCTCCATGTACCACATAGACGTGAGGAGAGGAGTCAAAGCCTTTCAGCCACCGAAGCATGTCCTGCTGATCCCCATGAGCGGAGAGACCGCCGATTGTATGAACGGGTGCTTCCACCCTGAACTCCTCACCGCGAATGCGCACGCTTTTGGAACCGTTTACCAGTTCACGGCCCAATGTTCCCTCCGCCTGGAAACCGGTAATGAGCACATGGCACTCGGGACGCCGGATGTTGTGCTTGAGGTGATAGAGTATCCTTCCTCCGTTGCACATCCCGCTTCCGGCAATAATAATCGCTCCACGCCTTATGTCATTGATCTTTTTGGATTCGGCCGCATCACGGGTAAAATGCAGGTTCATGGGCATCGGCATCTCGTTCACCTGCTCGCGAAGCCTGGTCGCTTCTTCATCATACAGATCGGGGTACTCCCAGTAGATACGGCTTGCCTCGATCGCCATGGGACTGTCAAGAAAAATCTGCCAGCGATCCAGTCCCCACTCCTTATGGTAGATCGCGAAGAGATAGAGCAGTTCCTGGCTTCTGCCGATGGAAAATGCAGGAACAAGAATGTTTCCGCCTTCATGATCAGCAAGACGGATCACTTCCGCGATTTCCTTCAGGGTCTCCGCTCGCTCCCGGTGCAGCCTGTCTCCGTAAGTGCTTTCAAGAATAACCGCATCCGCCTCGGCTATTGCTGACGGATCGTACAAAATAGGTGAGTCGTACTGACCGATGTCTCCGCTGAAGACTATTTTTACGGTTCTGCCTTTTTCGGTAAGCCAGAGTTCAACCAGTGCCGAACCAAGAATATGTCCGGCATCCTGAAAACGTATCGTCACGCCCGGAAGAATTTCTTTTTTCACGCCGTACTTCAGCCCCTGCATCAGATTTACCGTCCTCACGACATCCTCCACAGTGTAGAGAGGATCGATGAGAGGCATGTTTTTCCTTTCTCTGAGCCGGTTTTCATAGCGCACATCCCGCTCGTTCAATCTTGCCGAATCCTGCAGCAGCACCAGAGCGAGGTCTCTTGTCGCCGGATGCGTATAGACCGGGCCGTCGAACCCGTTTTTCACAAGAAGCGGAACCCTTCCCGAGTGGTCTATATGCCCGTGGCTGAGCACAACCGCGTCAATTTCCCGGGGGTCGAAAGGAAACGGCTCCCTGTTCAGCGCTTCCTCCTCCTCCATGCCCTGCACCAGACCGCAATCAAGAAGAATCCGGCGACCGTCAATCCTCAGAATATGACAGGAACCGGTGATCCTTGACGTGGCTCCGTAAAATTCAAGTTCCATGTATACCTCTCATTGTGCGTATTGGAAACACCATCATTCAGAGATGGCCTCGAGATAATCATCACCAAAATCGATCCTCAGTTCAAGCCACATAGGCAGATGATCGGACATCTGATAGGTTCTCCATGTCGGATAGGAAATCCTTGTTTTCCCCACTTTATCGGCATAATACCGCTCATCCTCCTGTTCAGGGTCATCGTCACCGTATCTGAATACATATCTGAAGAAATCAAATATTCCCGCATTACCTGTATCGATAGCGGTATGCTGCCCGTCTCTTCGCCTTGTTCTTTTCCAGAACGCAATCTGATCATAGGCTTTATCCCGCTTGACATTGCTTCCTTCAGGAATCTCCTCAAGCTGCTCGGGCACCATAAAGTTATTGGTGTGCAGTGACTGCCATGTAGTATGGTCCTTGCCGAGAATGTTGAAATCACCAAGCAAAAAAAAGAAGTTATCCGCGTCCGAGTCGTTTTCTTTTTTTGCCCTTTCCGCAAGAAACTCCGTCAGTTTTCGTATTTCCCGGTTACGTCTGTCCATGCCTTCCCCGCCTGATCCATAATAAATATGGACGGTGCAAAGGATAAATTTCAGCCACCCGGCCTGAAAGGTTACCAGAAAAGGGGCACGTGCAAATTGCAGAGCGTTTTCACTGATGATTCCATCCGGAAACAGAATCTTGTCATTGTCGTCAAGTACAGGATCAGAACTCCCTTCCGGCATAACCTGAACACCTTTTTCAGTACGACGGACTTCCTTGCCTCTGCTCAGAAGTAACCTGCACCCTGCCGGCAAAACAATGCTTGTCCCTTCCGGCAGATCGGTAACCAGGTTTTCGGAAAGCGTCACCTTGTCCCCGGCTTTTCTTGTTTTTATCTTCCCGGGAAAAGAGAGAGAAGCGCCCGGCGGAATGTGAAGCTTCAGTCCCGAAGGGTCTTCGAGGCTGCTGCCGAACGACGAGGTGATCCTGTCTTCGAGTGGAAGGTTGAGTTCGCCGGCAATATTCGTAAAACGGACTTTCTTGTTGTTATAGACAAAAACCATCCGCTCACGGTTACCGGGCCTGCCTTCGGTAACATCGGTGGCAATATAGCTCCAGTCATGCCTGCCGAGAAGCCTTATGATGGTTTCGAGCGCCCTGGTATCTTCCCGAACCTCCTGAAGGGCGATAAGATCGAAGTGTGAGACTATCTCGGCAATATAATAGAGCGACTCCGTAAGCCTTCCCCCGTATTTTCTCGTATCGAACTCCCTGATGTTCCAGGTGGCGAGACGCAGCCACTGATTGTCATTGCGCTCACATCCTGTATCATCACCCCGTCCTGCTCCATAGATATGTTCTTTCAGGGCTGCACGAAGGGAAACAAGCCTTGCCGCCGTTGTTTTTTTCCAGGCTTTGCGCTCGGGAGAATCGAGAGCTCTGGGCTTCAGATAGGAATAGAATGGCATGGCTTAACCTCCTTTTCTTGTTAACAGCGGATCGGGGAACTGACAACTGGAAACAACTGCTCAAAGGTACAGCTATACTGCTTCAATATACGACAAAAAACACGATCCGGAACGTTCATGCCATCCTACAGATCGTCTGGCAGCATCAGCTGCAATGGCGGTCTTTATGACTTTCCAGCTCGATTTTCAGGGCCATGAGCGTCCTGTTGACATCAAGGAGAAAGAATACCAGGGAAAAAATCAGGCAGACCATGCTGGAGATGAACAGAAAAGAGAGCAGCAGCGGAAGGTCGAGAGCCACAAGGGGTGAAAGAAAGAGAACGATGACAAGCAAAGAAGAAAAAAGACAACTGAAAGAAGCGAGCATGATAGCGATGCGGATCATTCTCGCCCTGCTCCAGAGAATATCGATTTCAAGAGAAACCCTGTCACAGATACGAGCGTCAGGTGAATCAAGCTCACAGGATAGTGAACGTGACCGATCGATAATTCTGCCAAGCCTGTTGGTCATTGTCAACAGCAGCAGTCCCAGGCCGGAGATGAGGATAACAGGCCCTACGGCCGTCTGGATAATGGGAATGAGGTGCTCCACAGATTGCATCGGCATGAGAATCGTTGAAATAACGCTTGTTTCTACTCTTTAAGGCGGATGAACAGTTTACCCTCGCGAACCGATATGGCGTCAATCCCGTCTGAAAAACCCTTCCAGAAACCGGGATCGTTTCCGTATTCTTCAACAAGATCGACATTCTTGATTCCTCCCATCCAGGCATTCGGGAGCGGAACGCCCATCAGGCTTATTCCTTTGAGCTTCATCACAGGCCTGCCTCCGCGATAGGCAAACTCGATACCTGCACGTACCCTGATGGTTTTGCCTCCGAGAACCGGAAAATCAGAATCTACGGGAACCAGCAATTTTGCGCTGACCAGATCCTCAGAGAGATCGACCGCTACTTTTCTGGCAAGATCGGTGTTGTTGGCAATCAGCGCGTTGAGCTCCCGTTCGGTCAGGTATATGTCACGACTGGCACCCTCTTCGCTGTAAGGTTCCGGTTTCAGAAAACCGTCCTGCGTCAGTTCATCATCCGGTGCGGCACCGAACATATCCGCAAGTGAAACACCGCTTGCCTGTTCGATCCTGTCCAGTTTTACCGATAGCTCCTCCTGCTCGCGCGCGTTCAGCTCGACCGGGGAGAAGGGTGCGGGGAAAAAGAAATAACGCACGACGAGCAACGTAACCACAACGGCAAGAACGACCGACCCGAAGACGATTGCAAGAACTTTCAGGCCGCTGAACCCTTTCGAGCTTCTGTTTACCGAATCATCACTCCCATCCATAGTGCATCCCCCTGAAAGTTTCTTTCATTTCCTGAGATTACCGTGCAGCTGCTATTGGAAACTACAGAGTTAACCCCTGTCCTGCAAAAAAACGCTGCCGGGGATACTTACTTTCTTTTTTTCTTTCCTCCCGGAACGCGATTAGAGCTCCTGGCGGGTTTCCTGTTGTTTTTTGCCGAATACTTTCCGGGTGAACCGGCTCCATCGTCTGCCTTTGAGGCTTGCAGCTTCAGCCCGCATACACGTACCTTTTTAAGATCCATGAAAACATCTTTGGGCATTCCTGCGGGCAGTTCGACAGTACTGTGATCATCAAATATGGTAATCCGCCCGACGGCGTCTCCGTCAAGACCGATCTCATTGATAATCGCGCCGGCAATATTACCGGGTTTTACACCGTGTTGTTCTCCTACTTCTATGCGGTACCGCTCAAAACCAAGCGCTTCGTAAAGAGGGTCTTTTTTGCCTTTACTTTTGAATGAACGGCCATCGGCATGATCCTGACGTCCTTTCCTCTCTTTTTGCTCCCGTACAGAGGGTTTCATCTGTTTCGTGAGCAGAAGCGGACTGTCCCCCTGATACAGACTTGCAAGTGCCGCGGCGGCATCCAGAGCGGTAACATCGTGCTCAAAACAGTAGGATTCAACAAGTTCACGGAAAAAATGAAGATCCGCGGTAGAGAGAGTGTCACTGATCTGCTGCTTGAAACGCGCGACACGCTTGTCGTTGATGATTTCAGTCGAAGGCAGCTCCATCCTGTCTATTCTTTTACGAATGGCCTTTTCAATCGTTCGCAGCATAGACATCTCACGAGGGGTCACAAAAAGTATCGCCTCACCGCTTCTGCCGGCACGACCGGTACGACCGATACGATGGACGTAACTTTCCGTATCGGTGGGAATGTCATAGTTAATAACATGGCTGATCCGTTCCACATCCAGTCCCCTTGCCGCCACATCTGTGGCTATGAGAATATTATAGACGCTCTTTTTAAACTGACCGACAGTTTTTTCCCGATGATTCTGCATCATGTCACCGTTCAGCGCAGCTGCGGCATAGCCTCGCGCCCTCAGCTTTTCGGACAGTTCAACCGTCTGTGTCTTGGTACGAACAAAAATGATCACTCCATCGTAGAGCTCGATTTCCAGAATCCGGGTCAGCGCATCGAGCTTGTGGTGGCCTGAAACCGGAAGAAAGCGCTGGGTAGTGCTTTCAACCGTAGAACTTTTTGACTTGATGGCGACCTCCGTGAAGTCACGGAGATATTTTCTCGTGATTCGGCGGATCTCCGACGGCATGGTTGCGGAAAAGAGCGCGACCTGACGGGTGGCAGGCGTTTTTTCAAGAATCCACTCGACATCATCGACAAATCCCATACGAAGCATCTCGTCAGCCTCATCGAGCACGAGCGTCTTCAACCCATTGAGGTTCAGTGTCTGCCTCCTGATATGGTCCATAACCCTTCCCGGAGTTCCGACAACGACATGAACGCCCCGCTTGAGACGTCGAAGCTGGCCGCTATAGTCCTGACCACCGTAGATCGGCAGCACATGAAAGTCCTCCATACAGGAAGCGTATCGCTGGAAAGCTTCTGCCACCTGCAGAGCGAGCTCCCTTGTCGGTGTAAGGACAAGCACCTGCGGAGATGCATTGGACAGATCGATTGTAGAGAGAAGCGGCAGCGCGAATGCAGCTGTTTTTCCGGTTCCGGTCTGTGCCTGACCAAGAACATCGCTGCCTTTGAGAATTATCGGAATAGTCTGAAGCTGAACCGGGGTCGGTGTCTCGTAACCAACTTTTTCCAGCGCGTCAAGCACATGAGCTGAAAGCCCGAGATCTTTGAATCCTGTGGATTCTACTGTTTCACCATTGTTTTTCGTCATACAACTGTATCTCCTGAAATGAGGATACCGCGAACTGCCGCAGCTGTTCCGACAACGTCGAAACCCGTACGTTTTTCAAGGTATCAAAAATGAATATAACTGCCGGGAGGAGTATATGAGAAAAAGCTGTGCTCAACAGGTGAGAATCCTGAAACAGGTGAGGTTTCACTAACAAAAAAAACTCTTAACATGCCGCCCTTCGGCTGGCTCACAACGTATCTCATCAATATCGTTACTTCCCTTTTCGTCCATTCGCCGCACTATACGGCAGACAGAACACAGCTCATGGTACGAATTAATCCGGCAAAACGCTAATTATTCTTCGCCTTCTGCCACAGATCGCCTTTTAAGTCCTTATTTCAGAGGATTTTGCGATCAGCAGGCCGTTTGGAAGTTATGATGCGCCATCGCCGGTATCACCGGACTTTCCCTCTTCTTCTTTGCGGACGATAAAGACACCTTCTTCGTCAAATCGGGCAATCATATCATCGACCTTGCTTTCCACTCCGGCGAACTTGTCTGCCACACCCATAATCTTGTTTTCCAGCGTCCCGAACCTTTCTCCAAAAGCCCCGATCTGCCCGGAAATTGTATTCTGCAGCTCTGTAATCCGGCTCTTTTCCTTACTCAGGGCAAGCTCACGAGCCTCCTGGAGCGCCTTGTTGCTTTTTCTTTCTTCCATCATTGACGATACCTCAAGTCTTCCGATAAAAAGAAGATAGAGAACACTCAAAACACCGAGCGTTCCAAGCATGATGACTCCCAACGGAGCTTCTATGCTGAAAAAAATAAAATTAATGCTGTCCTGTCGGGCAAACAGACCCCAGTTAATTCCGGCAAACAGCAGCACCAGAAACAGGACCAGTACAAGTATGATTGTATGCAGTTTCATTGCAGCCTCCTCATTTTTTTTCTCACAACGTTCGTTGACTTCGTTTGCCCTCATACCTATTGATAAGCACTACTCTGCTAATATACGCTTTTATCCCCTATTCAGCCTTACATCACAGAGCCCCGGCATGCCTCCTCTCCACTCCCTGTCATTCCCGTGCCTGACCCGTGAAATCTGAGCATCTGTTTCACATGTCTTACACGGAAATCCAGGTAAAGAATGAACGAACCATGAACCTGCTTCTCGTGTCGAAACACCTTGCGGGACTGTCTTCGGCTCTCTCCGGAAGAATAGTGGCTGTCTGTTCATGAATCCTCTATAACAGAGTGGCATACGAACTTTGATTTTTCAGTTTTTAATCATACCCTAAGTTGATCGATTGTTGAGCATGCTGTAGATGCAAGGCACAGGGGACGCCGCTGTAGTGGACTACCGCAAGTTCCCTATAACGAAGCAGATGCAGCATGACCGACAATCTCATAGGGTTTCAACACATGCGATTTTTCTGCTTTATGGTCGCGCAACCCATCGGGTGAGATGTCCGCTGTAAGAAAATTCAGCATAACGCATTATATAGTATAAAGTTGACAGCTTAAAGCATTTGTTGAAACGATCAGCTTAGGCATACCTAAAGATGACATGTTCCTCATTAGAGCAAGTTAACCATGGCACCGCAGCTTTTCCTCTATAATGCACTAGTTCCTCTTTTAGCAGGCTCCCTGAAGCTGTTCAGCCCGGCTTTTCCGAGATTGCGGACTTTTTTTGATGTCCGCAAGAACATGTTCACGGAACTGGAACAATCAGTCGCTGAAAAAAAGGATTCCGAATTTCGCGTCTGGATTCATGCCGCATCTGCGGGCGAGTTTGAGCAATCCAGACCGATCATAGCCGCGTTAAAAAAATCGAGACCGGATATTGCCATATTTGTATCATTTCAATCCGACTCCGGTTACAGCGTTTACCGAAACTATCCCGATGCGGCCGCGGTATGGTATCATCCGGTCGACACAAAACAAAACGCGAAAAAAACTGTGGCGCTCATACGTCCGGATGTCGTGGTGATCATGCGCTATGATTTCTGGCCGAACCATCTCCTTGCCGCAAAAAAGAGCGGGGCGCTCCTTTTCCTTGTGGCGGCTGTTCTTCAGGATCGCTCCATATATGGAAAACCGCTTGTCCGGCAGTTCTACCGGCAGGTATTTTCGCTGTTTGATTACATCTATACGGTTTCAGAAAAAGACCGTGAACGGTTCGCGACACTGTTCGGAAGAAACGATGCCCTTACGGCAGGTGATCCCAGATTCGATCAGGTAGTGCAACGAAGCGCAAACACGTCAAAAATCGATACCCTTGCCGCCTGTTATGCCGGAAAGCTTCTTCTTGTCGCGGGAAGCACCTGGGAAAGGGATGAGGAAATACTTCTTCCTGCCTCTATGGAGCTTGCCGGGAAGCTGAGTCTGATTCTTGTGCCGCATGATGTTTCACCGGACAATATCAGCCGGCTGGAAAGGATGCTGGATGCCTCAGGGATCTCCTTTTCAAGACTATCATCTCTGCCTGAGGACTTTTCGTCAAACAGTGTCCTTGTCGTCGATACAGTCGGCCTGCTTGCGGAACTCTATACGCTTGCCGGGATAGCCTATGTAGGCGGCGGATTCGGGGTCAATGTTCATAACACCCTTGAACCTGCGGTCTACGGCATACCCGTCCTGTTCGGACCGAACCATCATAATTCACCGGAAGCTGAAGAACTTGTCCGCATTACTGCCGCAACTGTAATCCCCGACCGCGACACCCTTGCCGATACGCTGAGAAAGCTGGTGGACAATCCCGACGCGAGAGCCTTGCAGGGAAGGCTTGCGGGCAGCTTCGTACAAGAACGGCTCGGTGCATCGCAAACCGTTGCAAAAAAGATCCTGAACAGCATTACCATCTAATGCGTATATTTGACAAAAACATAAAACCTTCATTATCATGCTGGCACGAGCACAAAGTCTCTACCTTTTCATTGCAGCCCTTCTTGCTTTTTCAAGCCTGCTCTTTCCCTTCTGGTACTATATGGCTGGAACTGCATATCTCCTCACCGACTTCTCTCCTTTTTCGTCGGCCGGAATAGTGCACATCACAGGAGTCTATGTCTCGAGTATTCTTTCGCCGATTTCCGGAATTCTTTCGATCGCCGCGATCTTTCTGTATAAAAACCGTTCACTGCAAAGCACACTCATCTCGGTTCTGATTGTAATTTTCCTTGCCGACGTGCTTTCAGGGCTCACTGCGGCGCATTT
>JAPHUN010000068.1 GCA_026193435.1 Chlorobium sp. | reverse complement strand
CGCAGCACGCAGCACGCAGCACGCAGCACGCAGCACGCAGCACGCAGCACTCAGCACTCAGCACTCAGCCCGGCCTGCCGGGCGTCGTCACTATTCCTCAGCGATTCCCTGTCCCTGAATCCCATCAGGTAGAGGATCGCGTCGAGACCGAGGGTGGAGATGGCCTGTTTTGCGCTCTCCTTGACGATAGGTTTCGCGCGGAAGGCTATGCCGAGGCCTGCTTTTCCCAGCATGGGAAGATCGTTTGCCCCGTCACCGACGGCGATGGTCTGGTCGAGGCTGATTTTTTCTTCCCGAGCGATATGTTCGAGTAGTGCGGCTTTTCTTTTTCCGTCTACCACCTCGCCAAGTACTTTTCCCGTCAGTTTACCACCTTCTATCTCCAGCGTGTTGGCGTACACGTAGTCGATAGTGAGTTTTTTCTGCAGGTAGTGCCCGAAATAGGTGAAGCCGCCGGAAATGATAGCGGTTTTAAATCCGAGGTTGTGCAGGTTGTAAAACAGGGTTTCCGCTCCTTCTGTAAGCTGGAGGCGTTTCGCGACCTTTTGCAGTACTGATTCGTCAAGGCCCTTGAGTGTCGATACCCGCATCTGAAGGCTTTCTGTGAAATCAATTTCCCCTCGCATTGCCTGTTCGGTGATTTCCGCGACTTTTTCTCCCGATCCCGCCTCGACTGCCAGTTCATCGATCACTTCGCTTGTGATGAGCGTGGAGTCCATATCAAACACGACGAGCCTTCGATTGCGCCGGTAGATGTTGTCTTCCTGGAACGCGATGTCGATGCCCAGGTCATCGGTAATGGCAAGCATCTGTTCACGGAAACGGTCTTCGTTCACGATGGCCCCTCTTAAGGAGAACTCTATGCACGCTTTTGTGTTTTCCGCAAGACGTTTTCCCAGAGGGATTCTGCCTGAAAGCCTGTTGATCGTGTCGATGTTCAGATTGTGTTCTGCAATGGTCGAGGTGACGCGTGCTATCTGTTCGGCCTTGATTTCGCGCGCGAGCAGCGTAAGCAGGTGGCGGGGTTTTCCCTGTTCTCCTACCCAGTGTTCATACGCTTCGTCCGTTATCGGAGTGAAGGAGATGGAGAGGCCGAGTGTATGGACGGTAAAGAGGAGGTCTTTCAGCACAGGAGCCGACTGGAACTCGCTGGGCACTTCGACCAGCATGCCAAGAGAGAGCTGATCATGAATGACCTCCTGGCCGATGTCCAGAACCCTGACGTTGTATCTCGCCAGAATCGATGAAAGTTGTGCTGTCAGTCCTGATTTATCCGGTCCGGATATAGTAAGCAGTAACAGTTCTCTCACAGGTATCACTCCCATTCTATGGTTGCCGGCGGTTTGGAGGAGATGTCGTAGGCGACCCTGTTGATGCCCCGGACCTCGTTGATGATGCGATTGGAAACCCTCGAAAGAAACTCGTGCGGCAGATGGGCCCAGTCCGCGGTCATGCCGTCAGAGGATTCAACGGCGCGGAGAGCGAGGACATTTTCATAGGTGCGTTTGTCACCCATGACGCCGACAGACTGCACGGGAAGCAGAACGGAGAACGCCTGCCAGACATGATGGTAGAGGTTCTGTGATTTGAGTTCTTCAAGGAAAATCTCATCGGCATCCCGCAGGATATCGAGGCGGGTTTTGCTGACCGACCCGAGAACGCGCACGGCGAGGCCGGGTCCGGGAAACGGGTGGCGCATGAGGATGTCTTCATCGATGCCGAGTTCGCGCCCGACAGCACGTACCTCGTCCTTGAACAGCTCGCGCAGGGGTTCAACGAGTTTGAGCTTCATTCTTTTAGGAAGGCCGCCGACGTTATGGTGCGACTTGATGGTTTCAGACGGCCCTTTGACGCTGACACTTTCTATGACATCTGGATAGAGTGTTCCCTGCAGGAGGAATTTCTCGTCGTGAATCTGTTCTTCAAAAATATGAATAAAGGTTCTGCCGATTATTTTCCGCTTTTTTTCAGGTGAAGCCACGCTTTACAACCGTTTGAGGAATAACGCTTCTGCGTCTACCAGATTAACGTTCAGTCCGAGAGGTTTGAGGATTTTCATGACCTTTTCTCCTTCATTCTTCCTCAATAGTCCGTTATCGACAAAAACACAATGAAGCTGTTTGCCTATCGCCTTGCTGACAAGCACGGCGGCGACTGTAGAGTCAACGCCGCCGCTTATGCCGCAGATAACCGTATTCTTGCCGACAGTAGCGCGGATATCCTCGATCTGGTGCTCGATAAAGCTTTTCGGTGACCAGTCAGGCGTCAGACCGGCTATGTCCAGCAGAAAATTTGAAAGCAGCTGTTTTCCATAAAGCGTGTGCTGTACTTCAGGGTGAAACTGCAGACCGAACACTTTGAGCGCCGCTTTGTTGCCCGAGGCTTCAATCGCGCACATTTCCGAGTTGCCGCTGCCGGCGGTAACACTGAACCCTTCCGGCATTTTCACAACCTTGTCCCCGTGGCTCATCCAGACATCTGAATCGGGAATATCCTTGAAGAGCATGCTTTGAGGATTTCCATCATGACGCTCGACCTGAATTTCTGCTCTTCCGAACTCCTGTTTTGCTGAGGCGTCAACTGTACCGCCGAAATGAGTGGCTATGACCTGCAATCCATAGCAGATGCCAAGGATGGGTACGCCGAGTTTGAATATTCCCTCATCCGGATGAAACGCAGACTCTCCATAGACACTGCTGGGGCCTCCTGAGAGAATGATCGCCCCGGGATTGTGTTCCCGGATTTTTTCCAGCGGGGTGTTGTACGGGACGATTTCCGAATAGATGCCGATCTCTCGAATACGTCGTGCGATAAGCTGAGTGTATTGCGAGCCGAAATCAAGAACCAGAACTGAATGCATATAGATGGAAGTGTTAAGTGGTTTGCTACTCTGTCTCTTCTCCGATGAGATCCTCGATGAGCCGCTCTAACGGCCCTCTTGAAGAGTCATTTTCAGTATTTGTACTCTCTTCTTCAGGGGGGCTGTACATCAGTCCCTGCTGGTATTTCTTGAAGCCTTTGGAGGTGAAATATTCAACGTAAACATCATCCGTAAAGAGTTCCGCAGGTTGATTGGTGCGGCGAGAAACCGGTACTGCAATGACGGTTTCAGGCATGTGGAAGTATCGGTTTTCCAGACCGAGAGAGGTGTCGGCATAGCACTTTTTCATAAACTTCGCCCAGATCGGCAGGGCGGCTCTTGCTCCCTGTCCATAGCTCATCGAGGTGAACGAGAGTCTTTCATCATCGAACCCGACCCAGACAGCAGCGGTAACCTGCGGGGTAAACCCGACAAACCAGGCGTCCTTCAGGTTCTGGGTGGTCCCGGTTTTTCCGCCGGATTCTATGTTCAGTCCGTAGCGTGAAGGAACGGCTACTCCTGTTCCCCGTTTAATCACATCCTGAAGCATGGAAACCATCACGTAGTTTGTCGTGGAATCAATAGCCGTTCTTGTCAGAGGGCTGGATTCGTTGATCGTATTCATGAACTTGTCATCGATCCTGCTGATGCTCACAGGTTCAACCCATACGCCGTTGTTGGCGAAGGTGCCGAAAGCCGAGGCTAGTTCCAGCGGAGTTACTTCCGATGTGCCGAGGGATATGGACATATTGGGCTCGAGTTTTGATCGGATGCCCATTTTGTTCGCGTAACTGATGACTTCCGAAGGACTCAGAAATTCATGCATGAGCCGTACCGTAACCTGGTTGACGGATTTGCTCAGCGCGTTGCGAAGCGTTGTCAAACCGCCTGAGCTGTGATCGGCGTTTTTCGCTATCCAGACCTTATCGCCGGTCTTTATGGCGAGAGGCTGGTTCAGAATTCTGTAGTTTGCCGGTATGCCCTTGTCGATCGCCGCTGCATAGACGAACGGTTTAAAGGTTGATCCAGGCTGTCTTTTTGCCTGCCAGACATGATCATACTGGTACTGATAGTCATCAGGGCTGAATTCACTGCCGCCGACCCATGCCTTGATGGCTCCGTTTGACGGTTCAAGCGCAACAAGAGCAACCTGCACACGGGTTTTATCGAAGAGTACTTTTTTCAGCCATTTGCTGTCCCCTTTGAGCTCCCTGAGGGCATCTCCCGCCGATGTACCGTTGTTTACAAGTTCACGGTATCTCGGTGTTTCGCTGATTATCTGGTTTTTAAGCTTTTCAGGCCAGCGCCAGGATCTGTCGAACTGTTCCTGCACCCAGGCGATATGCTCCTTGACCGCTTCCTGGGCATAGCGCTGCATTCGGCTGTCAAGTGTCGTATAGATGCTCAGGCCGTCGCTGTAGACATTGATGTCATGCTGGCGGGATATCGGTTTGAGGGTCTGGCGGATATATTCGGTGAAGTAGGGTGCCTTTCCATTGTTGGTTACCGGTGTATAATCCAGGGCGAGCTTGCTTTTCTGCGCTTTTTCTCTTTCCTGTTCAGAGATAACGCCTGCTTTTTCCATCAGGGAAAGAATAAGGTTACGCCGATTGACCGAATCTTCAGGATTTCTTGACGGGTCATATGCTCTCGGACTTTTCAGAATACCGATGAGCGTTGCGCTTTCAGGCAGGGTCAGTGAGCGTGCAGGTTTGTTGAAATAGGTCCAGGACGCGGCCTCTACGCCATAGGCTCCGGATCCGAAGTAGACCGTGTTGAGGTAAAGGGCGAGAATTTCATCTTTTGTATAGGTTCGCTCAAGTTCGACAGACGTGAAAAACTCCTTGATTTTGCGGTTTATCGTGCGTTCCTGGGTCAGGTAGAGGTTTTTTGCGAGCTGCTGGGTGATGGTGCTCGCCCCGTGCCACCGTGTTCTTCCCTTAATCAGGTTTTCTCCTATGACAAGAACAAATCTTCGGACATCGAAACCCCAGTGGTCGTAAAAGGCAAGATCTTCAGTTGCTATCAGTGCTTCAGGTACATAGTTGGCGATAGAGCCAAGCGGAACATAAGTGCGGTTTTTAAGGAAGTACTTGTGTATCAGTTTACCGTCCGAAGAGTAGACCAGTGAGGCCAGTTCCGGGTTAGGATTTTCAAGCTCTTCAAGACCTGGAAGGCTTTTGAGCAGACTGAATATGTAGATGAGTCCGGCAAGAGAGGAGATCAGAATGATCCCGATAAACAACATCGCGGGTAGCGCACTTCGTTTTTTCTTTTTTCCTTTACTGTTATTACTCATTCTGTTCCTGTTCACACTATTCTTATTAACTGAGTCACTGTTCATACTATCTGAAGGCGTTCATTCCCTCTGTCGTCCGGTGAGTTGTTTTTATAAAAATCATCGGCAAATTCAAAATGTTTTTTCAGCTGTTCGGAAAACATTCCGGTGTTTTCAAGCATCGGAAGGTGTCCGAGATGCATAAACTGAACAAGACGAGTTGGCGCGTCAGTTTTTTTTCTGCGGGTTTCATAGAGTGTTACCGTGCCTTCGGGAGGGATGGTGTGGTCCGCCATTCCCACGCAGCAGAGCACGGGAGAGCTGATCTCGACAACCTGCCGGGTATATCTTCTGAGAACATCACGGTCTATGGAGAACTTTCCCACAGCATTTGTCGCATCTTTGTCTGAATTGGTGAAATCTTCAACGATGATATCACTGTACTCTTTTCCAATATCAACGGTTGCCGCGCGTTTGATAAAGAGCGATTTCAGTGGTTCAACCTGAAAGATGTTTCTGAAGTTCATTGAAAAGTCAATCAGGCCGCCCAGAAACAGCAGGCCCACAGAGGTAAAAGGGGTCTCCTCAAATATACCACAGGCAAGAATGGTAGAGGAGAGGAGTGAATCCCGGTAGCGCAGGGAGAGTTCGGTTGCTACCATGCCGCCCATGGAGTGCCCGATAATATGCAGGTTTCTCTTTTTGTTCAGGCCGAGGTGTTCGATCAGCGAGGATGCTTCGTCAGCGAATCCTTCGATGGTGAAGGATGGTTTGTGATCGGTTTCGATCACGGTGTTTCCGGTACCGCTCTGGTCATAGGTGATACAGCGGTATTCCGGAGTCAGTTTTTCAACAACAGGTTTCCAGTACCGCGAAGAAATGGCCCAGCCGTTGACAAACAGAACGGCAGGTTTTTCCCTGAGGTCAGGGTTGTTTTCCGCCGTGTCGTTATAAAACAGGTTGCAGCGGTCATTGGAAAAATAACTCATCGGATTTCGACGTTGAAAAGTAAAAATAATAATATAAGAACTTTTCATGCTTCCCTGAGTTTGAGAACTCAAATTGTTCCGTCAACAGGTTGCGGGTTCTTCCGGATTATCCGTTGAACAGCTCCGCCCTCCGGTTGTCTGCGAGGGCCCGGCAAGCCGGAGATGTTCGACAGGGAGAGCGGGCGTAAGGAAGGCCGGGATTGAAAGAAAAGCCTAAAAAAATTTATATTTCTATAAGTTTTGTTTATCATTACTTCCCGTTTCTTCATCGACATCGGCGTATAGCGCAGCCTGGTAGCGCACTTCCTTGGGGTGGAAGGGGTCGTGGGTTCAAATCCCGCTACGCCGACACAGGTTTTTACTTCATATCTGATAGTGTTTTTCAACCTTTCAATGGAGGAGACGATGGATTTTGAGTGCTCTTTTCACTGTGAGCTGCAGAATCTCGAACCTCGCCCGGCACTTACCATACGATTGAAAACAAAAGCCGGCGATATAGCCGAGGTTTTTGACGAAGGCTACGGAGCAATTGCCGCATACCTCAAATCAAAAGGGAAAGAACCGCAAGGCCCTCCGTTCGCGATATATATCAACATGGAAATGGATAATCTCGAGGTGGAATTCGGATTTCCTGTTGAAGATGGCATTCCCGGAGAAGAGAGCATTGTGTCCTCCATGACTCCGTCAGGAAAGGCTGCAAGCAGTCTTTATATAGGCCCGTATGAGGAAGCCGAACCGGTCTATGACGCGCTCATCCGATGGATCGGAGAGAACAATCTTGAAGCCAATGGTATAGCCTATGAAATATACCTGAACGATCCCGCCGTGACACCGCCCGATCAACTGAAAACACAGGTCCATCTTTTGCTCGTGTGACGCCTCCTTTAATCGAGTCGGAACCACGAGGCTCGTTCACTGCCGTTAGTATCATGTCGATAGTTTTCCTGCAGAGATATCTCTTCCTTTCCTGCCTCCAGTTGCGCTGTGAAACAGGCAATCTGTTACGATTCAGCATGAAATCGGCTACAAAGAGAGCGCATGGTGTATTGAAGAGCCTGCATGGCAGGGGGGATTTTTCGAATGAGGTCGTGTGTTTCAGGATGGTATGAAGTTGCATGTCTATCAGCAAGTATCAGAATGATTATCGATGAGTGAAAACAGGGTCATAGTAATCGGCGCAGGTATCGGGGGTTTGACTGTCGGTGCTCTGCTTGCCCGGAGAGGTTACAGCATTTCCGTAGTTGAAGCCCTGGCATATCCCGGAGGTTGCGCGGCAACCTTTGAGCGTCAGGGGTATCGTTTCGATGCGGGGGCAACCGTTGGTTGCGGTTTTCACAAGAACGGGCCGCTTGCATTGCTTGGTGAGGAACTTGGCATATCCTGGCCTGTCATGACCTGCCCTGCCGCATGGGATTTCATTCAAGGCGACAGGTCGATTCATCTTTCACATTCCAGGCAGGAAATTCTCGCACAATTTCCTGATTCCCGCCTGTTCTGGGACGAGCAGGATCGTTTCGCGTCTCTGCTCTGGTCACTTGCGGGCGATACCCTTCCATGGCCTCCTGCAAGCTTGAGTGAACTCGGTGTTTTATTCCGCAAGCTTATCCGTAAAGTGCCTTCACTGGCTCCGATGATGCCTCTGGTCAACAAAACAGCCTTGCAGTGGCTGCGTGCGCACGGGCTGGACTCTGACAGCGATTTTGTCCGTTTT
>JAPHUN010000294.1 GCA_026193435.1 Chlorobium sp. | reverse complement strand
GGGCGCTGTAGGTGTAGTGTGCTGAGCCGCCGGTTCCTCCCCATCCTTTTGATCTTCCCTTGCTTGTTACCAGCTGCAGAGAATCGATAAAGTAGCCGTGCTTACCGGTGACCCTTGTGATGGTTTCCCCAGGCTGCAGTTTGAAGACGTTGAGGGTGCCTCCCTGTCCCCCATGCCACTGGCCGTTGATGACCTGTCCGATCTTGTTTTCATAGACGAACTGAACGCCATCGATGTAGGCGCCGGAACGAACACGGACTTCAACGACACGGAGGCCGCCTGTCTGGTTGTCTGCATAATAGCTACCTCCCCCGCCGCCTGAAGGGCCGAGAAAGGAAAATGTTTCCGCAGAAGCGTTGGAAACAGGGAGAATCAGGCTTATCCCGATCAGCAAAACAGCCAGGGCTGAAACAAGAAAAGATGTTTTTTTCATGAGGGCTTCTCCTTTAATGTGGTGCGTTGAGGTGCATTTTATGTATCTCTGTTACATTAAAATGTAGGAAAAAGAGAAGAATTCGACGCACGCAAGTACCTGAAATAGAGAAAGACGTATCTATGACAGCAGAAGAACTGCAACAGCTCCAGCGTCCTGAAGTCCGGGATTTTCTGGAAAAGCATCTCGATGACGATCCTGCTCTGTTTGCTATGAAATATCATTCCCTGAAAGATGTTCCTGTCAGGGCTGTTGCCGAACAGATCGCATGCAGGCGAAAGGCGCATAATAAACTGCCGGAGCTTTCGAAGCGTAACCTGTTCTATACCTCCCTCGCGCTTGAACAGGCTTCGGGTGAAAGAGCTGCCTGTTATAAGTCGGGATTGCAGGGTATGTCAGGCAAAAGACTCATGGACATGAGTGGGGGGCTGGGGATCGATACCATCTTTTTTGCGCGGCGGTTCGAGGAGGTTGTCTATTGTGAGCGTGACGCGGTTGTCGCGAAGATCGCGGAGCACAACTTCAGGGAGTTGGGCATCAGTAACATAACGGTGATTCATGGCGACAGCGTCGAGGCCCTCGAATCCTTTCCTGATGAGTCGTTCGACCTCATATTTATTGATCCTGCGCGCCGCGAGAAGGATCGGCGATCGGTGGCTCTTGAAGCAGGAAGTCCTGACGTGGTTTCCCTGCACGACCTGCTGCTTCGAAAAGCGCATCGATTCTGTGTCAAGGCGTCACCGGCTCTGGAAATTGACGGTATCGAGGCAAAACTGCCTTCGCTTTGTCAGGTGATCGTGTTGTCTGTTGAGAGGGAGTGTAAGGAGATACTGCTTTTTTGCCGAAGAGTGCACGATGCAGTGAAGCCTTTCGTCGTCAAAGCGGTGAGCCTGAAAGGTGATAAAGAAAACGTTATCGTTTCTGAAGCCGGCTGTCAGCAGCAGAAACATATCGCTCCGACTCCGGGAAGATATCTCTATGAACCCGATCCTGCAATAATCAAAGCGCATCTGACAGCCTTTGCCGCAGCTCAGTATGGTTTGCAGTTCATCAATTCCAGGGTTGACTATCTGACCTCTGACAGGAAAATAGGAGACTTTCCCGGCAGGTCATTCAGAATTATTACAACGATGTTCTTCAAGCCGGGACGGTTTACAGCGTTTCTCAAAGAACAGGGGATAGAGTCGGCCAGTATCCTTCGTCGTGATTTTCCGCTTTCGCCTGATGAGATACGGCGGAGATACCGTCTTCGAGAAAACAAAGAGACGTTTCTGATTTTCTCCAAAGACATTTCCGGAAGGCTTCTTTGTCTGTTGTGCAATCGTATATAAGTAAACATCAGAAATAAGGTCGTTTGTCTTGAGATGGCGTAATAGAGCAGTGCGCTGTGTGCCGATGGCGTAATCTCTTGTTCCGTTGCTTTTTATCAGAGGCTTCACTATCTTTCTTTAAGTAGTAGCGAGTTGAATTACGTGTTATTATTTCCCCCAACCCCCAGAAGTACATGTCATGAAACGATTTTACGCTGTATTGGCGACAGTGTTCACGATACTTGTACTGTCAGGTATCGGTACTGCTGTCCATGCCGCAACGGTTAGCGATGTTGACGGCAATGTATACAGAGCAGTTCCTGTAAAAGGTCAGCTCTGGATGACTCAAAATCTCAATGTAAGCCATTACCGCAACGGTGATCCCATTCGTCATGCGCTTACGCCTGCGGAATGGGCTGACGCGGCGGCGAAAAAGCAAGGCGCCTGGTGTTACTACCGTAACTCCGCCGGCAACAAAATCAAGTACGGCAAGCTCTACAACTGGTATGCGGTGAATGACCCCAGAGGTCTTTCTCCGAAAGGCTGGAGGATCCCTTCAGACAAGGATTGGGAGCATCTTGATGGTGCTTTTGGCGGTAAAATGTTTGCGGCAAACCATATGGTAGCGGCTTCTTTTTTTTCATCAGCCAGAAGATCGGCAGATGTTAACGGAGGGTATCGCAGGAGTGATGGGCGCTTTTTCCATAAGGGAACCAACGGGCTCTACTGGACATCTACCTTATTTGTAAAAGGATATGCATGGTGCCGGAACATGAGCAGCAAAAATTCTGTTCTCTTCCGTAATGATACCTGTATGGAAAACGGACTTTCTGTTCGATGTGTGCGGTAAACATGATCGCTCACACAGAACAGATCGCTACTCCCCGGACCGGAGCCTCTGCAGTTCTTTCAGAGCAAGTCCGTAGCGCAGTCCCTGGGTGCTGACCCGGATTTCCGGTACGCCAAGCAATCGCATGAACTGGTGCAGGATAAGGGTGCCCATGGTTATCACGTCAGCCCGGCCTTCCGGGATTCCCTTGGTGATTATTTGTTCGACGGTTAGCGATTGCAGTTCATCAAGCAGCAGCTTGACCTGATCGTATCGGAGCGGATAGTTGTGGATCTTTTCCGGGTCAAACTCTTTCTCTCCGGAGACAAGATGGGCGATCGTTGTCAGGGTTCCGGCTACTCCGTAAACCTGCTCCCGGCCGGAAAAGAACGGCTCGATAGTGCTGGTGAACGTACTGTCTATTTCCTCTTTTGCCGCTTGTAATTCCTCTTCGGTGGGTGGCAGGGAGGTAAAAAAACGTTCCGTCAATCGTACGGAACCGATATCGAGACTGACGCTTTCCTCGATATGGCCGACGTTTCCCATCGTTATTTCAGTACTTCCCCCTCCGATATCGATAACGGTATACCGTTCGGGTATATCTTCCATTCCGGCAACAGCCCCGGTAAAGGTCATGGCGGCCTCCTCTTCTCCGCTGAGGGTTTTAATCACGATGCCGCTTGCCCTGACAACCTCGTCAATGATTTCCATGCGGTTCTTCGCGTCACGGAGCGCACTGGTCCCGGCTGCGATGATGCTCAGCGCGTCGTTGCTTTTGCTTGTTTCCTTGAAATCAAGCATGCACTGGATGAGGCGCTGCATGGCTGCGTGGTCGATAATCTTCTGTTCATCGACATTTTTCCCGATCCTGACGATTGACTGCCGGTGAAGCACAGGCAGAATTCGGTCGTTGTCCGGGTCAAGGTCTGCAATCAGCAGGAGGGCGGTATTTGTGCCGATATCGACAAACGATACTCTTTTCATAACGGTTTCCGGAAAATTCAGGAAGCAGATGTGATATACGTTGAGAGCCATTCGTCTTCATAGAGCGTCTCAACAGTACGGTAGTTAAGCTTTTTCAGCAGTTTTTTCAGCCAGGGTTCATCATAAATCATGATTCCCGAGAGAAGAACATTGCTGGCGGGGGTTTTCTCTTTAATTGATGGCAGTATTCTGTCCAGTACATTTCTGTTGATGTTCGCGAGAATCAGGTCATGGTGCTGCGAAAGAATTTCCTGAAGATCGTCCTCGGCATCCAGAAGTTCCAGTCTGATATTGCCGGCGTTGTTTACCGAGACGTTTTCACGAGCGTTCTCCACTGCCCAGTCATTATTGTCTATTGCAAGGATTTCGTGGGTGTTGCCGATTTTTCTGCAAGCTATCGCAAGCACTCCAGTACCGGTTCCTATATCGAGAATGCGCATCTCTTTCAGATCGATGTTCTCGATCTGTCGGAGCATCAGTCTGGTTGTTGCATGATAGCCGGTTCCAAAAGACATTTTAGGATTGATTTCAATCAGAATCTGCCCTTTTTTAAGCTTGACGTCACTGTTTTGCTGAACAATCATGATGCGGTCCGAGATTTCAACAGGTTTGAGGTTGGCCTCCCATTCCGCATTCCAGTTTCTGTGTGCCATGTGCCTGACGGTATAGTTCGGCGTCGAGCCGAAGGCTACGGAAAGAGCATCTATGATGCTTTGCTCTTTTTCCGGCGACCACTCCGGTTCCGGGAGATAGGCGTGAAGCCTGTTTTCCTCCTCCTGGAAATATTCGATGTCTTGACCCGATAACAGCCCCAGGCAGGGCTCTGTCAGCTCAGGTGAAAGCGTGAAGGTCAGTTCTATATAATCGTGTGATGTTGGCATATTCTATGAAAAAGTCAGTAGTCAATAGTCAATAGTCAAAAGTCGAGATTTGCGGCAATATACCTCTTAATCCGATATATCGGTACGGGCAGGCCGCGGTTCTCCATCACCGGTGCCGGTATCCTTGATTTCAAGCAGGCGCAGGGCTTTGACAAAATGTTTTTTGTAGTAACCGTTGTTGAGGCTTGCCATGGTGACTCCCTTGCTTGACGATGCATGCGCGAACAGGTCGTTGTCAAGATAAATACCGACATGGTCTATGCGTGAACTGTTGAGCCTGAAAAAAACCAGATCTCCCCGTTTAAGGTTTCGGGGTGAAATTTTTTTTCCTCTTCGGGCAAGCTCCTGTGATGTTCTCGGGAGGTTTGCTTCAAAGGTGTCCTTATAGATATAGTGAACAAAGCCGGAACAGTCGAATCCCGTTACTGATTGTCCTCCGTAATGATACTCGATGCCCAGCAGACTACTGATGTTTTCAAGCAGTTCCATAAGTTTGTCTTCGTGAACACTGATAGGCAGCGGCGTATATTTTTTTGTGTTTTTTCCACTATATTTAACGCCTTGAGCTGAATGGCTTCCTGTGCAACCAGAAAAAAGAACCAGAGTAAAAAGAAACGTCCAGCACAATACCTGCCGCAAGTCCCGATAGTGATTCGAGCAGGGTGTTGTCAGTGTACATGTTCTGCTTCTCATGGCAGCAGGGTTGCAGGTAAAGAAAGTTTTTCAGACCATCCGGACAGTAAATACAACGCAATGCCTGAGCGGATCGATCGTCTCAGGAAGATAATAACAGTTATGGCTGTAATGAAATTTGGGGGGACGTCGATCGGCACGGCCCCTGCGATGAAGAGGGCAATGCAGATCGTTGGCCGGGAGAAAGAAAAAAATATTCCTCTGGTGGTGCTCAGCGCGTGCAGCGGGATTACTAACCGCTTGATACAGATTGCCGAGGCAGCAGGCGACAGCAGGCTTGACGAGGCAATGAGGCTTTCAGCAGAAGTCCGGGATCATCACCTCGAACTTGCCGAGGAGCTGATAAACGATCCCTCTTTACGCAAATCCCTGAAGGAAAAGGTTGATGTGTATATCGGTGAACTCGATATGCTGATAAAAGGGGTCGATATCGTCGGGGAGCTTACGGCGCGCTCTTTCGATACGTTCTGTTCATTTGGTGAATTGCTCTCCACGACTATTTTCAGCGAGGCGATGCGGGAAGCCGGTCACGATACTGTCTGGCAGGATATTCGCGAAGTGATGATAACCGATGATAATTTCAGCGCGGCCCGCCCTTTTGAGGAGCTCTGCGAGAAAAATGTCCAAAACAGCCTCAGACCGTTGCTTGAACGGGGAAGTATTGTCGTTACGCAAGGCTTTATCGGTTCGACACGGGACGGTAAAACCACGACCCTCGGAAGAGGGGGCTCCGATTATACTGCTGCGCTTCTCGGCGCCTGGCTTCCTTCAGATGAAATCCAGATCTGGACGGACGTTGACGGTGTGATGACCTGTGATCCAAGGATTGTTCCCGACGCGAGAAGTATACGGGTGATGACCTTTACCGAGGCGGCAGAACTTTCCTATCTTGGTGCCAAAGTACTGCATCCGGATACGATAGCGCCGGCAGTGAAACAGAATATTCCTGTCTATGTGCTCAATTCGCTGCATCCCGAATCGAAAGGAACCGTGATTACCAATAATCCGGAGACCCTCGAAGGGATGAGCTATGGGGGGCTGGTCAAGTCTATCGCAGTAAAGAAGGGTCAGTGTATCATTAATTTCCGTTCCAACAGGATGCTGGGGCGGCACGGTTTCATGGCGGATATTTTCGGGGTGTTTGCCCGGGCGGGAGTGTCTGTTGAAATGATCTCAACGAGTGAGGTTTCTGTTTCCCTGACGGTGAGTCAGTCAGCTTCACTGGAGCAGCCGGTAGATGAGCTGAGAAAAATGGGTGAGGTGGAAATAGAGCCGGATGTCGCGACCATAAGCGTTGTCGGTGACAACCTCCGTACTTCGAAAGGAATGGCAGGAAGAATCTTCAGCGCCATGAAGGAGGTGAATATCCGTATGATTTCCCAGGGCGCTTCTGAAATCAATGTCGGGTTTGTTGTAGAAGGAGAGGATGTTTCCAGGGCGGTTCAGCACCTGCATCATGAGTTTTTTTCCGGCATCGAGTCAAGCTGTATATTTGAAACGCCGGTAAATAAAAAATAGTCAGCAGTATGCAGTTGACAGCCTGCGGAGTAAAAATTGACAGATGCGGTGTCTGGTGGTCGCAACACAGAAATAACAATAATCAATCAGGGATATGGATTACAAGACGGCAGGAGTTGATATCAGTGCTGGAGAAGAGTTTGTCCGATTGATCAAGCCGGAGGTGCGTCAGACCTTTACCAGTGGTGTTCTGACCGATATCGGGGCGTTCGGCGGTTTTTTTCAGCCGGATTTTTCCTCATATACGAGGCCTGTGCTGGTCAGCAGTATAGACGGAGTTGGTACGAAACTGAAGGTTGCGGCGGAAATGGGACGATATGACACCATTGGCGCCTGTCTGGTGAATCACTGTGTGGACGATATTCTTGTGTGTGGTGCGAAACCGTTGTTTTTTCTTGACTATTATGCCTGCGGGAAGCTCATGCCCGAAATGGCCGCGGATATTGTCAAGGGAATGGTTGCTGCATGCAAAGAGAACTCCTGCGCTCTCATCGGGGGCGAAACCGCTGAAATGCCCGGGGTTTACGCTACAGACGACTTTGACCTCGCGGGGACTATTGTCGGTGTTGTCGATCATGGCAGGATCATCAACGGCGCAGCAATATCCAGGGGAGACGTTATGATAGGGTTTGCCTCGAACGGCTTGCATACAAACGGTTACTCTCTGGCCCGAAAGGTTTTCGAGGGAAAGCTTCGCAATACCTTTGAGGGGCTTGAAGGCAGTGCCGGTGATGAACTTCTGAAGGTTCACCGTTCCTATCTTCCAGTAATCGGGCCACTTCTTTCTTCAGAAGATATTCACGGCATGTCGCACATTACCGGAGGAGGTCTGACAGGAAACACCATGAGGATTATACCGGATGGTCTCCGGCTTGATGTCGACTGGAAATCCTGGCCGGAGCCGGTGATTTTCGATATCATCCGTAAAGAGGGCAAGGTTCCTGAAGAGGATATGCGAAGAACCTTTAATCTTGGCATAGGTCTGGTGATGATTGTCGCCGAAACGTCCGTTGACCGCATCATGGCGGATTTGACATCGAAGCATGAAAATGCTTACATTATAGGTCGGGTCGTTGCCTGATGGAGTATCCGGTTATTGTTTTTGTATCACCCTGAAGTGTCATGTCATGTTTACTTTGATCGTTATTCTGGCAGTGAGTTACCTTAT
>JAPHUN010000049.1 GCA_026193435.1 Chlorobium sp. | reverse complement strand
TGCCTTCTTTCAATCGGCTATTGAACGTATTGACAAATACGAGCGCATCGTTAACGACGATTCCAATAAGAGCGATAACACCGAACATCGAAAGAATACTCATAAGATAGCCCTGAATGAAATGGCCCCAGACAACACCGATAAAGCTGAAAGGAATCATGACAAAGACAATCCCGGCCTGAAGAAATGATCGGAATGAAAACACAACGACAAGAAACATCAGGCCGAGAACAACAGGAAAAACCCTTTTCATCGAACCGGTTGTCTTGTCGCTCTCCCTGCTCTGTCCCTCAAAGTCGTAACTCACATCGGGAAATGTATCAAGAAGGTCCGGCATAATCTGCAATGATATATACTCGAGCAGTTCCGGAACCGACTCCCTGGTACTGACGATATCCGCCTCTATTTTCACAACCCGTTGTGCATTGATATGATTAACCGAAGAGACTCCACGCTGAATCTCGACATCCGCGATAGAGCCCAGCGGATAGGATCTGCCATCAGGAAAACGTATTTCCATACGTTCCAACCTGGCAACCGATGACCGGTCATCTTCGGTAAAACGCATCCATACCTTTACTTCATCTATCCCCCTGAGAATACGCTGGGATTCATAGCCGAAAAATCCACTCCGAACCTGGTTCATGACATCGGCCTCCCGAAGGCCGAGCGACCGTGCATTCGCGTTCAGTTTCACGCGAACTTCTCTCAGCCCCGGAGGATCATCGTCGATAACATCCTTAAGCTCAGGCATCTTTTTCAGCTCTTCTTCAAGGTATTCCTTTGCCCCCCTCAGCTGTTCCAGATTGTCGCTTTTGAGCGCGATAGACACAGGCATTCCCCAAAAGCCTGCCGTTCCGACCTGTAGTTTTTCCGCTTCAGGAATAACGCCGATTTTATTGCTTATTGCATTGGACACCTCCCTGCTTGACCATTCCCGGAACTGACTTTCAGTCAAGGTGACCCTGAGCCCGCCCTTATGCGCATCGGGACCGACACTACGCCCGATTGCCTTTACCAGTTCCCTTCCGTATTGTTCTCTGTACTCTTCATCCACTTCGCGGATACGGCCTTCCATCTTTGCCAGCAGGCTGTCTGTAATGGCATATCGGGTGCCCGCAGGCATTTCAAATGTCACCTGCACGTTATCGAACTCAAGGTTAGGGAAAAAGGTCAATTTCACAATCCCCCCCTGCAACGCACCGATAGTAATAAACATAAGAGCAACAGGAAACATGGCGGTAATGAGCGGATTGGCTATACTGAATCGCAGTACAGGCGCATAGATCCTCTCACGCTGAAAACGGATAAACGCATCTGATTTACGTAACAGCCAGGAGGTTTTGCCAGGGTCTCCCCGCAGTGCTCTGGAATGGGCAATATGCCCGGGCAGGATGAAAACCCCTTCGACAAGAGAGATAAGCAGCGTGGCGATCACAACAAATCCGATATCCTTGAAACGTTCTCCGAATCCTCCTTCAAGCGACAGGAAAAGCATAAAGAACACTATTGTGGTCAACACAGCCGCCATAACAGAAGGGAGCACGTCCATGGTTCCCTTGACCGCGGCATCGAATGGTTTCATCCCCTTTTCGTACTGCTGATAGATGCTCTCGGCAATGACGATACCATCATCGACAAGGATACCGACAACAAGGATCATAGCGAGCAGGGACACGACATTTATGGTCAGTCCGTAAAACGTGCCCAGCATGAACATACCGGCAAAAGAGAGCGGGATTGAAAGCGCGACCCAGAAAGCCATTCTCGGATTGAGCGAAAAAGAAAGAAAAAGCAGGACAAGAACGCTACCGATAAGACCGTTAGTAGTGAGAATATTGGCACGTTCCTGAACGATTCCCGAACCATCCCGGAGCAGGCTGATAGAGATATCATCATGCCTGCCGTCAAACTCCTCCATGAATGCAGCAGTCTTTCGGGCGATGGTAAACATATCCTCGTCGCTTGTCTTGTCTATATCGATGGTAACCGATGGTTTTCCATCATAATAGGTGCGATTCGGGTCTTCCGACCAGCGGTCTTTTACCGAAGCAACATCTTTCAGCCTTACCAGCCCGCCGGAAGCCGTTGTGCGCACCACGATGTTCTCTATGTCCGCGGCATAATAACCCTGGCTGTCCGAACGGATCAGGAGTTCCTCTTCTGCGCCCTTGATAATACCACCGGTTATCCTCAGGTTCGCCTTGCTGACAGCTGCCGATATCTCGTCAATAGTCAGGCCGTAAGAGTTGAGCGCATCCTCCCTGATACTCACCTCGATCTCCTCTTCCGGAAACCCGCTCAGTGTGATTTTGGAAATGCCTTCCTTGTTTCGCAGATCACGCTCGATCCTTCGGGCATAGGTTTTCAGAACCTGAAGGTCCACATCACCGTAGACCGAGTAGGCAACGACAAAGTCGGTCATCTCCATCTTGTAGATCCTGATCTTTTCCAGACCGACCGGGAAAGAACTTATCTGATCGACCGCATTGCTTACCTCCTGCAGCAGCACATTGGCATCGTAGTTCTCAAGCAGCTCGACAGTGATCGTCGCAGAATTTTCTCTCGATACGGAAGTTACCCTTTCTATACCGGTCACGCCCTTCAGTCTGTCTTCTATTTTCAGCGTGATACCTTCCTCGATCTCTTCGGGTGATGCTCCCGGAAAAGATGCAACGACAAAGATGGTGTGCGATTTGACTTCGGGAAAGAAAGTCGTTTTCATTGCCTTGAAAGCAAGAAATCCGAAAAGGAAAATCGCAAGAAATATTGCGTTACCCAGAACAGGGTAACGGATAAACATTTTGATTATACCTTTCACAGTTCTGAATCAGTGTTTTAAATTTTGCACTCCGCCCGGTTCATACTCAATCAGCCGTACTCTCTTGTTGAACCGATAGTGATGAATCTGATATCACCATACCATCATACACCCCTTCCACCGGCTCGGAAAGAAGTGACAATCCGTCAGGGATACCTCGAACTATGGCCGTATTCCCGTCAAGCGACACAACCTCGACAGGCAGCAAGGAAAAAACCGAGTCACGGAGCACAAACAGGCGGTTCTCCCTGTCAAGCAGCTCACGGGCGATAATGACCGCATCATCAACCTGAACGCTCAGTGATGCCGAAACATACATGCCGTCTTTCAGTCGGGAATCATTAAGAAGAACATAGACTCCGACAGTCTGGGTATTCGGGTCGATCGCTTCGTTGACCCTCGCAACCGTCGCCTCGATATCGTCATCGAAATCATCGGACGAAAGCAGCACACGATCCCCCTGTCGAATAAATGCCGCGTCCCGAACTGCAACAGAGAGCTCCAGTTCAAATGCGGTCGTTGCTGCAAACTCGCCTATCTTCTGACCATTGCGGACAAGGATGCCTGGATTTGCCTCTGAAACCGTAACCACTCCGTCGAAAGGGGCTGTTATTGTATATTTGCCGAGCATCTCTTCCATGCTGCGCACCGCGAAATATTTGCCATAGATATTTCTTGCCGCAACGTAGTTTCTCAACCTGTCGTTTGCCGCCGGAGGCAACGGACGCAGGGAGCGCTGTATGCTGAAATTATCGACATACCGTTTCCATGGTCCGGCATGCTCAGGAAAATCAATCAACAGATCCGGCATGAGCAGCGTCATCTGATTCAGCAATGCGCTTTTTTCCGAAAGAACCGTGTTCCGGTAGACCCCGTCTTCTATCCTCAGGAGGACCTCCCCCTTGCTGAACCTGCGCCCTTCCCTGAAAGGTTTCGTTCCATCGACAAAAACACCTGATACTTCTGCAAAAATCTCAATTTTCTTCACAGCCTCCACTTTACCGTTCATAACAATAGTCCTGCTTACGGCAGAGTTAGTAACCCTGGTTACGGGAAGCTGACCGTTCCTTTTCGGTACAGCTCTTTCCTGCTGCTGCGAATTTCCGGAGCCCAGCAACCGCCCTATCACAATACCTGCGATAACAATAACTACCGCAATGATGTATGGCTTTACTTTCGACATGTTGGTTTATTTTCGTTCAAGGGTTTTTTCTGCTTCTTCAGGTCAGCCGGAATTATAACGTTGAGATATTCATTGCATTTTCCCTCAGCTTCTCGAGAAACACAAAAACATTCTCTATCTGATCAGCCTCGATCCCTTCAAGCAGCTGCCCGTTGAGCCGCTCAACCATCGGAAACACCTTTTCAACCAGAGCCGTACCTCTCTCTGTAATGAAAGCGATATTGGCGCGCCGGTCATGTTCCGCTTTTTTTCTGACGGCAAGCCCCTTCTTTTCTAGGCTGTCGAGAATCCGTGTTATGCTGGCATCATCCTTGAGCAGATATTCCGCTATTTCGTTCTGGTTGAATCCCTGTCCGGAACTCAAACGCACAAGCACGACAAACTGCTCCGGTGAAATACTCTCAGCGCTCTTTGTGATTCTGGAAGCGAAAGCTTTTCGCAGAACTCCGGCAGTCAACCCCAGCTGATGCCCGACAAAACCTTTAACAGAATATTCTTTACCAGACATAGCAGCTTGATTGATGTAGCAATATTTGATATCGCAAATATATAAATAAACCATATATAAACGCAAACCATAAACGTCAACAGAAGAAACGCTGGTTGCGTCAATATACCCGGTAAGCGTGATTATTTACGTTTTTTACTCTCTCCTTTCAGGCCATGAATAAAAGAGGTTATGATCCCGGCAAGCTCATCATGGTCAACCATATCGATCGCCTCGCCGACAGAAACAACTTTTCGTTTTCTTTCATGCATCTCCTCCCATTCATCAAGCAGCTTCTCGACATAGAAAGGATAGACCCTGACAGTGCAGATCCCTCCCCATTTCACATAGGAAAATCGACCGAGTTCTTTTTTCCTGACCGAACCGATAACGCCCGCCTCTTCATAGGCCTCCTTGGCCGCGGAATCTTCAGGGGACATATGTTTTTCTATAACACCCTTCGGGATAATCCAGCGTTTTGACTTTCGTGCCGTCACAAGCACGATTCTTCCTTCGTGCAGAGGGATGACACCGGACTGCCGGTAAAACCCGGCTGGCTTTAAAGCAGACATAAAGGATAACAATTCTGTCTCATAGAGATGATGCCGACATTCAGGCTTCTTTCAATGAACACCATGGCGATACTATATAAAAAATCCTGAAATATTTTCATTATGTAACGTATCCGGGGCTTTAAAGGGTTACATTTTTCTTTCGATTTCACTAAACTGAGCTATGTTACTATTCTCGAACAATGCCCCCGCAATCATAATATTCACACCATGAAAGCAATCATACCTGTGGCTGGAGTCGGCACAAGGTTGCGCCCACACACATTTTCTCAACCCAAGGTACTTCTCAACGTAGCAGGAAAACCCATTATCGGGCATATAATGGATAAACTTGTCGAGTCCGGCATAGATGAGGCCATTGTTATCGTCGGGTATCTTGGAGAGATGATTGAATCGTACCTCAGGAAGAACTACGATATAACGTTCACGTTTGTCAATCAGGAGGAACGCCTGGGACTTGCTCATGCGATATGGATGTGTCATGAATATATTCATGATAACGAGCCTGTTTTTATCCTGCTCGGCGACACGATTTTTGACGTCGATCTGACCGGAGTGCTCAACAGCCCTGTCTCAACTCTCGGCGTAAGGGAGGTAGAAGACCCCCGAAGATTCGGAATAGCCATAACCAGCAACGGCCAGATAGTCAAACTTGTCGAGAAGCCGAATGAACCGGTAGGAAACCTTGCGATCGTTGGTCTGTACTTTATCCTGCACTCGAATCCCCTCTTCACCTGTATCGAAACGCTTATCAGAGAGAACATAAAAACAAAGGGGGAATTCCAGCTGACTGACGCGCTGCAGATGATGCTCGAAAACGGAGAACCGTTATCCACATTCCCGGTCAACAACTGGTATGATTGCGGAAAACCTGAAACACTTCTTTCCACAAACCGGGTTCTTCTGAAAAACAACAGCTCAGCATCATCCTATCCCGGCACTATTATCAATGAACCTGTATTCATTGCGGCAAGCGCTCAAATCTCCAATGCGATAATAGGCCCGTATACCTC
>JAPHUN010000211.1 GCA_026193435.1 Chlorobium sp. | reverse complement strand
TCGCGTCATATCCCGGATAGTGGTAGTCAAGCCCGATCTCTCCGATACCGACAACCTTCGGTTCTGTAGTCAGTGCTTCGAGAAGAGAGAGCGTCTCCGGGGAGAAAGCCTGTGAGATTTCGTGCGGGTGGAGCCCGACTGTAGCATAGATGAACTCATGGTGTGCCGAGAGTTCTATGGAACGTCTGCTGGTCTCGGTATTTGTTCCCGGATCAATGAGCAGAGAAATGTTCTGTTCCCGTAAGCGCCTGATCACTTCAGGGCGATCTTCGTCAAATTCAGGAAATGAGAGATGGCAATGGACGTCTACAAACATGCTTTTTGGTCGGTAACGGTTATCCTACCGGGTGAAGATTCTGTTATACCATATCACGAGGACACAGGCTCCTATGGTAATTGCGGAATCGGCTATATTGAACACCGGCCAGAGTGAGACCCATGAGCCGAAGAGGTATCCCTGATAGATGTCGACATGTATGAAATCAACCACTCTTCCGAACAGGATCCGGTCGATACCGTTGCCTATCCCCCCGCCGAGGATCAATCCGAAGGTTATCAGAAAGCCGGGGTTACGGTTTTTCGAAAAAACAACATAGAGAAAAAGTGCAGCGAGAATGAGCGTCGTCGTGACGATGAGTATGATCGGCGAGCCGAGGGAAAGACCGAATGCTATGCCGGTGTTTTCCGTATAGGTGAGCTTCAGCCATTCGGCAATCAGCACCAGACTTTCCTCATTCGGCATCAGATGAGTGATGGCAAGCTGTTTTGTGAATTGATCAAGAACGATCACCAGAGCGGCACAAAGGAAAAAGAGTTGCATGGCCGGGAGGGTTGTTTTCTGAAAGTTGGCGTGTTAGAGAGACGCGATTGAACAAAGGGAAATCCGGCTCTCAATGTAAAGATATGATAGCGTATCATCAAATCGTCCGGTCGATGCGTGTGACTTCCCTGAAAAACATGTTGAAGAAGTCAATTTCAGGAAGAGCGTTCTTCAGTCAGGAGCAGTTCCTGCAGCTTGTTTCTGACAGTAGTGACAGGCATCGCTTTTCCCGTCCATATCTCGAATGACCGGGAAGCCTGTCCGATGAGCATTTCTATACCCGGTATCGCTATGGCTCCAGCGGCTTTTGCCAGTCGCAGCAATTGCGTTTCCATGGGGTTGTAGACCATATCGAAAACGATCTGGCCGGAATGAATGACACCTGATCCGGAAGGGATGATACAGCCGTCAGGAGCGGTGTCGAGACCTTTTGTTCCGATCGGCGTGGCATTGATGAGCAGTCTGCAGTTGTGTTGAGCTGTATGGTCATCCAGTGTATGCGTCGATAAGGGTATCGGAAGATTTTTGTTCTTGAATTGTCTGCAGAGTTCACTGCCTTTTTCCCGTTGCCTTACGAACAGGCGGATGCCTGATGGGGTGAAACAGGTGCTCAGTGCCTGTATAGCGGCCATTGCAGCGCCGCCGTTACCGAAAATCCCCACAGGTTGGGCATCGAGCAGCGAGGCGTAAGGTTCGAGAGGGATCACGATTCCGGCAATGTCGGTATTGTAACCGATAAGCGTTCCGTTATCGTTCACTATGGTATTTACCGCGCCTATTGCTTCAGCTTCCGGTGAAAGTTTGTCCATGCAGGCAACCACCGTCTTTTTATAGGGTATGGTGACATTGAAGCCGGCTATGCCGAGGGCTTTTGCGCCTTCAAGGGCTGATGGAACGAGATCGTGAGATGAGATATTGAATATCGTATAGTAATACCCCAGGCCGAGCTTTTCAGCAGCGGTGTTATGTATATAGGGTGAGTAGGAATAGCCGACATTTCTGCCTATCAGCCCGAGAATTTTTTTAGCGCTGTACATAGATGCAGACGAGACTCCTCAGACAATACCCAGTATTTCCCGAACCGAATCCTGATTGTAGAGCTCAGGGAAGGTTGTCTTGAAAAGCTGTTTCTTGTCAGGATCGATGGAGAAGGCCTTTGTCAATGATTTGATCGTGCTTTTTTTATCACCAAGGGCAAAATAGGTCGCTGCGATCTCAAAATGGGTCTCTGCTGATTGTGGTTGAAGCTCAAGAGAATGTTCAAAGGCTTCCAGAGATTCTGTATAGAGGGAAGCCTCCCGCAGCACGACAGCGTAATCAACCCAAAGCTGGGGAGAGTCAGCCTCGATCGTAAGGATTTTTTTATAGGTGCTGATCGATCGTTCGAGACTTTCCATGTTATAATAAATCTCGGCTTTCAACTGAAGAAAATCAACCGAACCCGGAAGATAGTTCAGCGCCTGATTGACCGATTTCAATGACTCCTCATAGGCATTGTCAGCCTCATGACAGCAGGCCAGTGCAAACCATGCATCCGCGAAATCCGGTTTCAGCTCGATGCACCTCGTATAGTGCGTTATGGCTTTGTCGTAGTCTTCAAGCTCTTCATAAGCTATGCCAAGATTGTAAAGCGCATTGATGTCGTCCGGTTCAAATTCAATCGTTTTGAGGTAACTTTCAGCGGCTTCTTCAATTTTGCCTGTAATAGCCAGAACGTTTGCCCTGTTATACCAGGCTGAGCTGAAATCATCGGCTATTGCAATAGCCATATCGTAGCACTCAAGAGCATCGTCATATTTTTTCAGTTTACTCAGAACAAGTCCTTTATTGTACCAGGCATTGACATTGTAGGGGTCCTGATCAATGGTTTTCTGATAACAGGTTGCGCTCTCCTCCATTTTTCCAAGGACATCCTTGCAGAACGCGAGCTCATACCACGCTTCCGCGAAGTCCGGTTCCAGGGCAAGGCATTTTTCAAGATATTTTTCGGACTCCCGGTAACGCTCCATTTTCTGAAGAATAAGTCCTCTATAGAAATACATCTCCTTTTCAAGAGTCGAATCGCACAGGATGGAGTCGAGTTTATCGAGAGCGGTCTTGTATTCGGCGGTATTGAAATGCGCGAGGGCGAGATTCAGCCTCATCTCACTGTCAGCGGGACTGAGAACAGTCGCTTTACTAAAGGCAGCTTTTGCGTCGTCAAATGAACCGTTGACTGTCAGACAGTTTCCCAGATGAAACCAGGATTCAGCATTGTAGGATGCTGTTTCGGTTAAATGCCGCGCAACAGCCAGCGCTTCCGGATGTTTTCCCTCTTCGTTGAACTGGATGATTATCTCAATCAGTTCTTCGGTGTCATATATGGATGTGAGATCTAAGTCGTCAAGTTGAAGATTCCTGTTGTTGCCGTTCGTATCGCTGTTGCCGCCTTCATCAAAAAAGTCAAGGAAGCTCATAAATGTGGAGTATGTTTTCTTCTGCGTTTCTTTCAGCTAAATAAATACAATCAAATATACAAGATTTTTCCAACAAATATAACGTAATCCGGATACCTGTCACAGAGCCTGAATCAGCTGCGTATGACGTTGCGGCAGAATGGGAACAGACAGCAATACCGTCAGGTTACTCTCGGTTGCCGGAATTGTCGGAAAGCGTTCTGCTACTGAAAAAAATTGCAATCGCCTCGGCTGCTCGAGGGCCTGTGATTTTCATGAGTTCTTTTCTGTCTGCTTTGGCTATCTGTTCGATCGATCCGAAGTGACTGAGAAGTTTCATGGCGCTTTTCTCTCCTATACCGGGGATTTCGGTCAGTATGGTTTTCAGCGTTCGAGATTTTCGGAGCGTACGATGATAGCTGATGGCGAAGCGGTGGGCTTCGTCACGAACTCTCTGCAGAAGTTTCAGCGCAGGAGATGTTTTAGGAAGATTGTAGGGATCTCTGCTTGACGGAAAGTATATCTCCTCAAGTCGTTTTGCCAGGCCGATAACTGGTACTGAGATGCCTGATTTCGAGAGCGTTTTCCAGGCGACGTTCACCTGTCCTTTTCCTCCGTCGATCACTATCAGGTCAGGAAGAGGCAGTTCGTTGGAAAGCGTTCCGCTGTAGCGGCGTGTAATCGCTTCACACATTGCCGCGTAATCGTCCGAACCGTCAATGGTGCGCAGCCTGAATTTTTTATATTCGGATTTTCTTGGTTTTCCGTTTACAAAACAGACCATGGAGCTTGTGTAATCACTGCCTTGAAAATGTGAATTGTCAAAGCATTCGATTCGCAGGGGTTTTTTGTCAAGATGAAGTGTTTCCTGCAGGGCGGTTAGTGCCGGATTATCCTGAGCCAGCTCACCGCGTTTCTGCTTTTCTGTCAGATACTCACTGAGATGATGCCTGGCATTTTCCCTGCACATATCCACCAGACGAGCTTTTTCACCGATAAGGGGCGTTACAAAATGGACTGATTTTCTGCCTTTTTTTTCTTCTTTGTGTTTCTTCGAAAACAGTTTCAGAAGCGATGCCTTGTCTTCTGCCGGAAGAGCTTCCTGTGTGAATATCTCCTGCGGAATGAGGCCGGGTGTTTCCAGATAATATTTTTTAAGAAATCCGGACAGGAGATTTGCTGTCGGTTCCTCTTCCATATTTGAAAAATACATTCTTTGAGAACCGAGGAGTTTGCCTTCACGTATTTTGAACACCACTCCGCATGCGTTGTCTCCCGTTCGCTCTATGCCGAAGACGTCCCGATCGACCGGATCAGTTGTTACGACTTTCTGACGCTCAGTATATTTCACGAGTCCGTCAATCTGCAGTTTCAGTTCGGCAGCCTGTTCGAATTTCAGTTCGGTAGCACATTGCTTCATTTCCTCTCTGAGAGAGCTGACCAATTCGGAGGTTTTTCCCTTCAGCAATCTGATGATTTCAGAGACCATCCTGTTATAGTCCTCTTCAGACTGAAGCCCTTCACACGGGCCTTTACATTTATGGATATGATAGTCCAGACAAACAGAGAATTTTTTGTTCCTGATGTTCTCCGGGGTCAGTTTGAGCCTGCAGCTTCTGACATGGAATATCGAGCTGATCAGTTCAAGCACAGAACGAAGCTGACGGGTTTCCGTATAGGGGCCGAAATAGGTTGAACCGTCCTGTCGCACCTCTCTTGTAAGGAAAATCCTGGGGAAAGGTTCATTGGTGATAACCAGATACGGATAGGTTTTATCATCCTTGAGATTGATGTTGTAGCGGGGCTTGAGTTCCTTTATGAGATTGTTCTCGAGGATGAGCGCTTCAACCTCTGACGAGGTGAGGATTACCTCGATATCGTCGATATGACCCGCAAGAACCAGAGTTTTTCCCGATAGCTGTGAATGGTTTCGAAAATATGACAGTACCCGTGAGCGCAGGTTTTTGGCTTTCCCGACATAGATGACTTTTCCTCTCGCGTTTTTAAACTGGTAGACACCCGGAGAGGAAGGCAGGGATGCAAGTTTTTTTGTATTGTCAGCGGAATTGGGCATGTAAACGCATTTCTATACCTGGCACAGTAAGTGATCAAACCAAAAGTAAAAAAATATAGTGTAGTTGTTGTCATTCCCTTTTCATGCACGGGAATCCACTATTGGTTTTGTCGTCAGCGTTATCACACGAGGGTATGATATTTCTGTTAAAACTGATATGGTGGAAGTAAATAAAAAAGGCGCGAAGTTTTCGCGCCTTTTTACTACATCTCTGGAAGAGCATCAGTGCATTGATGCTTCCCCGGATCCTTTAGGGTATCTCAGGCTGTCAACCATTTCCTGGATATCCTCCGGAGGTGCCGGTGTGATTTTTGCTACGATGAAGCTCACAACAAAGTTGATGATCATACCTACCGTGCCGATTCCTTCAGGTGAGATACCGAACAGCCAGTTGTCCGCATTGTTGGCTGCCGGGTTGACGAACTTGAAGTAGATAATGTAGGCGGCGGTAAAGATGATGCCTGAAAGCATACCTGCAATAGCTCCTTCCTTGTTCATCCTTTTGTAGAAAATACCCATGATGATGACAGGGAAGAATGACGAAGCCGCGAGACCGAACGCGAAGGCCACAACCTGGGCGACGAATCCCGGCGGGTTGATGCCGAAGTACCCTGCGACCAATACCGCTGCCGCCACGGAAATTCGTGCGATCATCACCTCGGATTTCTCGTCGATATCCGGGTTGAACTGCTTTTTGATCAGGTCATGAGCCACGGATGTGGAGATGACAAGCAAGAGGCCTGCCGCGGTTGAAAGGGCTGCTGCGAGACCACCAGCGGCGACCAGGGCGATCACCCATGGCGGCAGGTTGGCGATTTCAGGATTTGCCAGCACCATGATATCTCTGTCGATATACAATTCATTGGCGTTGTCCGTAGTCAGCTCATTGGAGATGAGTCGCTGACCTTCAGCTCCTGATTCACCCGTAAACGCAGGTTTGCCGTCAAAGGCATTACCTTTTACGTACTGTACGGCACCATCGTCGTTTTTGTCAGCCCAGGCAATCAGCCCTGTCCCTTCCCAGGTTTTAAACCAGGACGGGAGTTCTGCATACTGGGTGTTGCTGACGGTGTTGATAAGGTTGTATCGCGCGAATGCTGCTACAGCCGGTGCGGTGGTGTAGAGAAGCGCGATGAAAACAAGTGCCCAGCCGGCTGAGATACGTGCGTCCCGGACCTTTGGTACGGTAAAGAATCGCACGATGACATGCGGAAGCCCTGCTGTTCCGACCATCAGCGCGAAGGTAATGAAGAATACGTCTATCATCGGTTTGCTGCCATCCGTATAGGCCGCAAATCCGAGCTCCTGATGCAGACCGTCAAGCTTGTCAAGAAGGAACCCCCCGCCCTGAACTTCTCCGCCAAAACCAAGCTGTGGAATCGGTGTGCCTGTGATCTGGATGGCGATGAAGATTGCCGGTACCATATAGGCGAAGATGAGCACACAGTACTGGGCGACCTGAGTGTAGGTGATGCCTTTCATGCCGCCAAGCACGGCATAGAAGAACACGATGCCCATACCGATGAGAATGCCGATGTTGATAGGTACTTCAAGGAACCGGGAAAAGACAACGCCCACGCCGCGCATTTGACCGGCAACATAGGTAAAGGAGACAAAAATCGCGCAAATGACGGCTACAGTACGTGCAGCATTCGAGTAGTAACGGTCACCGACAAAATCAGGGACGGTGAATTTTCCGAACTTCCGGAGATACGGAGCCAGAAGCAGCGCAAGCAAGACATAGCCGCCTGTCCAGCCCATGAGGTAAATCGATCCGTCATAGCCCATAAAGGAGATAAGTCCGGCCATGGAAATGAATGATGCCGCCGACATCCAGTCAGCAGCGGTCGCCATACCGTTCGCGAGAGGCGGC
>JAPHUN010000236.1 GCA_026193435.1 Chlorobium sp. | reverse complement strand
TTATCGGGTATAAAAATCGCCCTTTATAATAAAATTATACCATTTCAGGTATAAAAACAAATATAATCCGCATATGTATACCACTTCAGGTATAATAAACCTAAGTTGAGCGATTGCCAGAGCATGCTGTAGATGCAAGGCACAGGGGACGCCGCTGTAGTGGACTACCGCAAGTTCCCTGTAACGAAGCAGATGCAGCATGACTGACAATCCCATAGGGTTTCAACACATGCGATTTTTCTGCATTATGGTCGCGCAACCCATCGGGTGAGATGTTCGTGGTAAGAAAATTCAGCATAACGCATTATATAATATAAAGTTGACAGCATAAAACATTTGTTGAAACGATCAACTTAGGATAAAACATCTCTTTTTAGCACATAGTCACATCCATAACGAAAACCTTTTTCATCACGAACGATCCTGCAAACCATTCGGAGCACGTCATTGAAAAAACTGCATAGCTGACATCATAGACCTCAGTTCCTCATCCGACTTGCCGGGAATATCCTTACAGCTTTATCGATGCTTTCAGGATCACCCGAAAATTTCTAACCGGTTTTCGTAGTAGTGAACCTGTCTTCTCCCGACTGCTTTTCACATCCCGGTAATCTCGTATATTGCATCCTACGTTGAGCGATTGTTGGTTCACAGTAACCCACGGAGAGTATTGACATGGTATCGACACTGAGCTGCAGCAATCTGAAAAAGATCTACAACAAGCGTGAAGTTGTCAGAAGTTCGACCCTGAAGGTCAGACAAGGGGAGATTGTGGGGCTTCTCGGCCCGAACGGAGCAGGGAAAACGACAACGTTCTATATGATTGTCGGTCTGGTTCGTCCGAACGCGGGAGACGTGTTTCTCGATGAGCGGAATATCACCGCGTTACCCATGTATAAACGGGCGCGACTGGGGATAGGCTATCTTCCCCAGGAATCGTCGGTGTTCAGAAAACTGACCGTGGAAGAGAACATTCTCAGTGTTCTTGAATTCACTTCCCTCTCAAAAGCCGAACAGCGGGAAAGAACCGAGGAGATGCTCGAGGACCTGAACATCGCCGGCATCCGGAAAAGCATGGGCTATGCCCTCTCGGGAGGTGAACGACGCCGGACGGAAATAGCCCGCGCGCTTGCCATCCGGCCGAAATTCATTCTGCTTGACGAACCATTCGCCGGAGTCGATCCGATCGCCGTGGAGGATATACAGGAGATAGTCGAAGGCCTTGTCAAGCGAAACATCGGGGTACTCATCACGGACCACAACGTCCATGAAACCCTCTCCATCACCAACCACGCGTATCTCCTGTTCGACGGCACAATTTTCATGCAGGGAACCCCGGAAGAGATCGCCGATAATCCGGAAGCCCGAAAACTCTACCTGGGCGAAAAATTCACCCTTGATCGCTACTGATCTGCCGGCCATTTTTTCACCCGCCTCTCCTGCTGTTCAGGAACGAAAAAATCTCTCCGGGAGTTGTATAGTAACGAATTGTTTATAGTGTAAATACATTTTTTGCGAAAACAAGGGATGGCCGGCACATGAACAGATAGAGATATACTATGATACCCTATTTGAAAACGATCGACTGATTTATGAATATCCTGCTGCTCTATCCCGAGTTCCCGGACACGTTCTGGAGTTTCAAGCACGCGTTGAAGTTCGTGAAAAAAAAAGCCTCGTTGCCACCTCTCGGACTGGTAACGGTGGCGGCTATGCTGCCCCGCCAATGGGATAAAAAACTGGTCGATCTGAATGCATCGGTGTTATCGGAAAAAGATCTGGAGTGGGCTGATATGGCGATGATCAGTGCGATGGGCGTTCAGAAAGAGTCGGCGCAGAAAATAATCGCTCGTTGCAGAGCCGCGAATCTGACCATTGTAGCAGGTGGCCCGCTTTTCACCTCTGAACCGGAATGTTTCCCGGTAGTTGATCACTTTGTGCTGAATGAAGCGGAAATCACTCTTCCGCCCTTCCTCGAAGATCTTGCCAACGGTACTGCACGAAAATTCTACCGTTCGGAGAACTATCCCGACATAAAAACCTCTCCGGTTCCGCAGTGGGAGCTGCTGGACATGAATAACTATGTCGCCATGGCGATACAGTTTTCAAGAGGGTGTCCCTATCAGTGCGATTTCTGCAACGTCACGGCGCTTCTCGGGCACAAGATCCGCACGAAAACCAGCGACCAGATACTACGGGAGCTTGACGCGATAGATGAAAGAGGTTGGCGTGAAAGCGTGTTCTTCGTTGATGATAACTTTATCGCTCACAAAGCGTACCTGAAAAAGGATCTCCTGCCCAAACTTATCGAATGGCAGGCGTCAAAAAAAACATCCAGAAAATTCTTTACCGAATGTTCCATCAACATAGCCGATGACCCTGAACTCATGGAGCTGATGGTTCGTGCCGGGTTCAACCAGGTCTTTATCGGCATTGAAACCCCTGACAACTCGGCTCTGGAATCCTGCGGCAAACAGCATAATACCTCACGGGATATGCTTGAAAACATAAAAAGGATACAGCGGGCCGGGCTGGAAGTACAAGGAGGATTCATCGTCGGATTTGACACCGACACACCTTCCACTTTCCAGCAGCAGATAGAGTTCATTCAGAACAGCGGCATCGTTACCGCGATGGTCGGGATGCTTCAGGCTCTGCCGGGCACGAAACTCTATGAGCGCATGAAAACCGAAGGAAGACTGTTGAGCAGTTCATCCGGAGACAATGTCGACAGCACCACGAACATTATCCCCAAGATGGATATCGAGGTTCTTCGAAAGGGATACCGGGATATGATGGATTACCTGTATTCTCCAAAAAACTACTACCAACGCATTAAAACCCTGCTGCTTGAATACAAACCTGCCCGGTTCAAATCCAGGGTCAAGCCCCGGCAGCTGGTCGCCCTTTTTCGCTCCATGGTGGTACTTGGCATCGTGGGTGAAGAACGGTTTCACTACTGGAAAATGCTCGTCTGGACTCTTTTCAGACAACCGCACTCTCTCTCTCTTGCCATAACACTGTTCATCTACGGACACCACTTCCGCAAGGTCTGCGCTATTCACCTGAAAAATGGAGGTTATGCAGATTCCGCGACTTCACCAATTGTAATGCAACGCTGACACCCCATATGATTTCCAACTCTTTTCTTTTCCGGTCTGAAGGCGGTTTTATCAGGCTTCCGGTATGGGGACACATTCCTCTCAACACTCCTTTAAAGAAAATCCTGTCACATCCGGCATTCCTGAGACTCAAAGGCATACGTCAGCTTTCATTTGCCCAGCAGGTCTATCCCGGCGCGAACCATACCCGTTTCGAGCACTCGATCGGCGTCTATCACCTCATGAAGCTCATTCTGCAACGGATAGTGACCAACCCTCTCGCAGAAAGCCTGCAGAACGAGACTCTGGCTTTTGATGATCACACCTGCAAACTGTTGCTTGCTTCCGCGATACTGCACGATATAGGGCACTATCCACACGCTCATGTTCTTGAGGAACAAGCTCCGTTCCATGAGGGAAAAGCGGTTTTCGCCGCACACGAAACGCTTGTTGACAGGTTTCTGTTTGAACGCCATGAGGGGTTTTCGCCGATAGCTGAAATACTCGAAAGCGACTGGGGTGTCGACCCGCTCGAAACAGCCGGCATCATCAAGGGAACCGCGCCCGGACGGTTTAAAAAACTGATCAGCGGCACACTCGATCCCGACAAAATGGATTATCTGATGCGCGACGCGCATCACTGTAACATACCCTACGGCAGTATCGATATTGAAAGACTCATTGAATCATTTGTTCCCGATCCTGAGCTGCAGCGTTTCGCCATCACGGAAAAAGGCATCGCTCCCCTTGAAAGCCTGCTCTTCTCGAAATACATGATGATGCGCAATGTTTACTGGCATCATACCAGCCGGACCTTCTCGGTCATGCTGCGAAGAATGCTACAGGACGCGATCAACGCATCTGTTATTCTTCCCGATACATTGCGGACGCTCTTTTACGATAATTCTGATGACAGGGTGCTCCATGAACTCACGCAACGAACAGAGAGCTCATGGCCAGCCTCAAAAGAGCTTTTAGGCAACATCATGCAGAGAAAAATCTACAAACGTGCCCTCACTTTCATCCCGTATCGGAACGGAGCAGATGAACCGGAAACGTGGATGTTTTCCTACACGACAGACCACGAACGCCGCACACAAAAAGAGAAGGCGATCTGCGACATACTCAACAGACATGCCGCTCTGGGGCTGAAAGGTCATGAAGTGCTCATCGACCCACCCTCTCTTAAAGATGTCTTTGACTATGCCGACCTCAGGGAGCTGCGTGTTCACCCGACCCGCAGGGAAAATCTGACACATCAGCGATCATCCACTGAACCCTCTATCCGTTTCGATGATTTCGGTGAGTCGGTCTTCCGCTCGGATTTTATTCTTTCTTTCGAACGGTACACAAAGAAGTTCAGAATTGTCTGTCGCGATGACCTCAGAGAGCTGATAGTGAGGCATGAAGATGAAATCATGGAGACACTTCGGGAATAACTTCCGCCCACTGTTCGTTGAGACTTTTTTATTACTTTACAGAGTAGATCATCCAAAACATAAGCGACACACTATGAACAATCAGGATAACTATTATAAGGGCCTCTTCTATGGCGCCGGTCTCGGTGCGGCTGTCGGCACGATTATGGGACTGCTCTTCGCTCCCGACAAAGGACAGGAAACGCAGCGGATCATTACAGGAAAGCTGCGCCACGCCCTTGATCGAGCGACAGACAAAGCTGCTGAATTTTATGACGGAGACGAACAGGGCGGCGTCTATGACAACGAAGCCGGGCAGAGGTCAAAAGAGATTATTGACAACGCCAGAGATGAAGCACGCAAGATACTCAACGATGCAAACTCCATCCTGAAGGAGATAAAAACCCAGGCAAAAGGCCAATCAAAGCCTCAGGATAATTAACGCGTCTATCGAACAGACTATGCTGAGCTATACAAGCGTCCATCTGCAGACCAAAGCACCTCTGGAGCATGCGGTGCTGCTGCTTCACGCCTTTCCGCTTTCCGCGGAGATGTGGAAACCTCAACTTTCGATGCTCGAAAAAGAGAGCATTCCGGCAATCGCGCCGAATGTTTTCGGTGTTGATGGATCAAAAATAATGTCGAACTGGACGTTCAGCGACTACATACAAGAGCTTTGCGCTCTGCTCTCTTCACTTCATATCGACAACGTCACGGTAGTCGGCCTTTCCATGGGAGGCTATCAGGCATTTGAACTCTGGCGAACGCTTCCTGAAAAGATCTCTTCCATGGTTCTGTGCGATACAAAAGCGGATCAGGACAACGAGGCTGCACTTGCCGGTCGCAGGGACTTCATCTCCGCTGTCAAGGCACACGGTGCTCAGGAAGCTGTAGACAGGATGCTGCCCAACGTTATGGCAACGGAAACCTATACCGCCAAACCTGAACTCATCGAGACTTTCAGAGAGATCGTCAACAAACAGTCTGGTGATGTCATCGCAGACGCCATGCAGGCAATTGCGTCCAGGAGCGATTCGGTTGATACGCTTGCGACCATCAACCGTCCCGTCACCTTTATTACAGGAATGGAAGACAAGCTCACCCCGACTCATCTCGCAAAGTCAATGCACCAGCATGTTTCAGGTTCCACGCTTCACCTTGTTCCAGGCGCAGGCCATCTTTCCAACATGGAACAGCCGGAGGTTTTTAATCGCCATCTGCTTGATCATCTTAAAGCAAGTGCCTGAACAACAACAGAGAATCAGGTTGCAAGACTCTCGATAATCTCGAAGAAATCGGGAAAAGAGACGCCGATCACCTTCGCGTCCGATATATCGAGATCCATCGGCACTACCCTGTCGGCTATCGCGAAACTCATGGCGATACGATGGTCATCGTAACTGTCGATAGCGACCTTTCCTGCAGGCATGACATCTTTTCTTCCCGTCACGGCAAAACCGTCGGCATATTCATCGCAGACAAAACCGATACGTTCCAGGTTATCTACCACCGCGCTGATTCTGTCGCTTTCCTTCGCACGCAGTTCTGCCGCGTTATGCAGCTCAAACGCGCCTGTCGCGCACGCTGAAAGAACGGCAAGCATCGGTATCTCATCGATACTGTTGGCGACAACAGCCGGATCACTGATGCTCAAAGGCTTCATGGTCGGGCTGTGACGAACCAGAACATCTCCGATTTTCTCACCACCGGTGAAACGGATGTTTTCCATTGAAATCTCTGCTCCCGCTCCCGACAGAACATCCATATAACCGGTTCGGGTCGGATTCAGACAAACGTCACGTAGAACTATTTCAGAGCCTGAACTCAGCAATCCGAGTGCTATGATAAAACAGGCGGCGGAAGGATCGCCGGGAATGTGAAACGGCTTTGCAGGAACAGTTTTCCTTCCGGGAATAATTACGGCACTTCTCCCGTCAGAAAGCGCTTCAACCTTCAGGCCGAGCATCAGTTCCGTATGATTCCGGGAAGGCAGGGTTTCGATAACGCGACTCTCGCCCTCTGCATGAAGAGCAGCCAGAGCAACAAGTGATTTCACCTGTGCGGACGGAACCGGAAGCTCGTAATCGATCGGCCGGAGATGCTTTGTCCCTCTGATAGCAACCGGAGCCGTATTATCAGAAGAAAGCGCAACATCCGCGCCCATAAGCCGCAAAGGATGTGCTACGCGCTGCATAGGCCGTTTCATCAGCGAACTGTCGCCGACAAGTCTGCTCTCGAAGGGCTGAGCCGCAAGAATGCCTGCAAACATCCTCATGGTGCTCCCTGAATTGTTGCACATCAGATCCTTTTCCGGACCGGACAGGCTCCAGAAACCCTGTGAGTGAATGACGACATTCCTTGAAATCAGACCGTTCTGACCTTTTACCTTTTCCTGATGCACAGCAATACCACAAGCTTTCAGGACACCAAGGGTTGACTGGTTATCGAATCCCCCGGAGAAATTCGATATTTCCGTTGTCCCGTCCGCTACAGCTCCAATCAGCGCGGCACGATGAGCTATTGATTTATCCGGTGGAAGAGCGTTCACCTCTCCTTTATAGACTTTCATAGAGAATTACTTGTTTGCTTGAGGGCACCTCTATTTATTATTCCGCGATGCAAGTGCTTCGTTGAGCGGTGCTCGAAATCCTCATGTACGCTGTGTACACTCCGGTTTCTGCGCTC
>JAPHUN010000029.1 GCA_026193435.1 Chlorobium sp. | reverse complement strand
TGACAATACAACCTCGAAATTGCGAATAATAAATCCGGTAAAGCTCCGGGCTTTGCACGATTGATTTAATGGCAACTTCGACGCAGTCAAGAAACTCAAACCCCAAGCCTCTTCGTTGCTTCTCATACCATGCAATCGCTATATCAAGGTCTTCACTGGACCTTTCCGTATAACTGAGCTTCATTTATATTTTCCGCGCAGTTCTTCATGGACACTTTTCCAATCTTGAAGTTCAAGTTTCCCTTGCTGGTATTCTTTGTACCTCCTGTTCAGCTCCTCTTTCTGCCATTCCGGCATAGGCAGTTCTGAATTACTGGTTGCAATCGAATCCCACAAATCTTCGACGAGAAGAAGTTTTTCCGATAACTCTAATCCATCAATTTCAATTTTGATTTGTTCGGCTCTCATGTGACTGCCTCATTTTAGATGTTTTCAGAACATCATTTTTTATTATCTGTGCCACAGATTTATTGTCTCCTGTAAACAATATACAGCACAAACACTTTCCGCCAGATTATATCTTCTGCATTATGCATTTCCGCAGGTAGGCTCTTATGCCTTTTATACCAGACTGTTGATCTCTGTGCATGAACCATTCTGTATGGATTCTTTTATCAGTCCAGTGGAGAATTGGCTCCATGTTTGACCGGTGATTGAAGGTTCATCATTCAATCGCATACTTTGCCGGCCTGGTGGCACACGAGTTCCTCGTTTGAGCTCATTATGCAGCTGCATTAACTCAATTTAACAAGAAAAATTTCACTTATGGACACCTCTATTACTTGTCATGAGCGGTTCAAGTGCATGGCGGACGGAGCACAGAAACCGGAGTGTACACAGAGTACATGAGGATTTTGAGCATCGCTCAACGAAGCAATCACGACGTGGAATAAAGTAATAGCGGTGCCACTATGGCTTTTCAGCATACGAAAGAATATAATCCAGCCCCGCGTAGACACTGTCTGCAGAGCGATTGAATGATAATTGCGCAAGCATCTTTGCAAGCGGAGGCAACTTGCCGACAAATGTCCGGTCTCCTGACAGATACTGATGAAGAGGCGTATAGACATCGTCACGTATTGACTTGATGTCTGTATTGACAAATCCGGCTGTGGAGAGTTTCTTATCGTAGGTTGGGATCAGATAGTAGTTTTCCTGCGGAATATTGAATTTGCCCGCCACCATGTTCCATGAAATCCATTGCTCCAGCCGCCTGAAGAGATTTTCGGAGTCTTCCATCGGCAGAATATCCGCAGTCACAAGCCTCCCGCCCGGACGAAGAACGCGGAACGCTTCCCGGAAAAAATCATCACGGGTTCTGTAGTGAAACGCGCTTTCCACGGAAACAACCAGGTCAATGGATTCATTGTCAATCGGCATCTCTGTTGCAGAACCTTCCCGTAAATCAATCGCGTTCTCAAGTCCCACTTCAGCAACGTTCATCCGGGCTCGTTCAACCTGTGAATGCGTAATATTGAGCCCGATAATTTTTTCAGGGTTCATGATCCTCGTCCAGAGGATGTCCTGATCGCCAAAACCATACCCGCAATCCAGGACGGTATCGCCTGCACCCATCCCGCCTCTTTTCGCCACCAGAAGAGCAAGCGCTTCACTGGCTTCATCAATGGTATCCACATCCCGCCAATAGCCAAGATTCAGATATAACGCATTCTCAGTAAGAGACGTCGTACCAATCAAATCATAGACTTCCGTTGTTTTCAATCCATGGAATGGATTGAAAAGCCAATTCAGATATTCAAAAAAACGACCGATTGTGTTGTCTGACATAGTAATACCCTGTTTTCCACTCAAGACGCCCGAATCATAATCACCGTCCACTGATGAGTATCTTAACCACCGACAGCGCTTGAATGTTCAGGGGTATCGTTGCCGTTGCACAACAAAGGGTTTCGGATGACCAACTGCGCAGCATCTGTCAAACAACATAACTCATTCAGAAGTTTGACGTCATTCATTATCTGCACTCCAGATATGCTTGTCATCCGTCGAAAAAAAGCATAAACACACGTCACAAAATCAAAACATCTGCAGCAGCAAGCCACCGTGCCG
>JAPHUN010000087.1 GCA_026193435.1 Chlorobium sp. | reverse complement strand
CTAGTCAAGGTTTCGCCCAACAACCGCATCGACCACTACAAATGAACCCGCCGATGGCGGGTCCATTTGAGGGTCATGCGAAGCGTCAAGCAACTATTGTAAAACTACCGGAGTTTTATACCGAAGCCAATCAAACTTGCATATTCTGCTCTTTGGAGAAGGTTCTCCCTTGGTTTGACTCAAAATATCCCACACCGAGTTGGGATTCAATTCCTTAGCTCCGGCCTTTGTAATCGGAAATTGAAAATCCCCAAATTTCGGCAATTAACAATCCCCACTTTTCGGAAAATAAGATTCCCCAGGTTGGCGTAAAAAAACACCCATAACCCTATGTTTGAAGGTTCCACCCAATCAAACAGGGAAAGGGGGTAGTTCAGTAACCACAATAACCCACCAATACATCATTTAAAGATAATGACATCACTACATTTTATGCATGAAACTTTATCATAGATAACATGAGATTCTTTCACCGATAGAATACCATAACGCGGCATCTCACTACTACGCAACTTCTTCCAGTTTCCTGCTTATCCGATTCCGCTCGTCGCTTCCGACTGTCGACAAGCGAAGTATCGGTATCCCGCACTTCGATAGAACAGCATCCTTCAGAGCATCTCGTTCAGCCTGGCGTGTTCCTTCACGATGGAAAGCAAATCCATCAACTTCGATAACCAGCACGGGACTTTTGTCGACTTTACGGAAAATCAGAAAATCGATTTGAGTCCATGGATGAGTTGCATAACTGGATTCTTCTGCTGTCAAATCATAATTCTCCCGTAAGAGCATTGACAGGGGAAATTGAAAAACGATACCGAAACCCTGGTGTGCTTTCTCTTTAAGGAGCTCCTCGATTTCGCTGAAGACAAGGTTCTCGGAATCATATTTTGAAACCCGCTTCTGCTTTTTCAGTACCTTTAAACGCAGCTCGTTGTAATCTGCATAGAGAAGATCGAAAATCGACCGAACCCGGCCTGGAATAACCTCGCAATTGTTATACCGGATGTAACGAACAAGGTCCGCGACATTGCCGCTCCCCTCGGCCATCTCTTTGGAAACGACGACCCGAAGTTTATCCTGTGCTCGGGATACAGCGACATTGAGCAGGTTCGGATTATCGACGAATTCGTTGGATTCGTTCGATACGGTTGTTATGATTATAATTGGCTTTTCCCTGCCCTGATATTTATGCACCGTATCGACATCGATCTGCTGCGAATCCAGAGATGCCTGTATCCTGGTTTTCTGGGCCCTGAAAGGAGATACAATACCTATATCTTCAGGCCTTGCTGATCGCATCTCAGGCAGAACATTCTGTATAATCTCGTCAATCTGGCGCTGATTATAGGTACCCCGAGCGTGTTTGCCCTCGACAGTCATATAGGCTTTGAGAACATTGGCCTCGCCTTGGTCCTGAGTCATGACAAGCAGTTCGCCACCATAGAATTTCTGATTGCAGAACTGAATAATTTTTGGATGGCATCGATAATGCTCTCGCAACATCGTCTCCGGAACTTGAGGGAATGCAGTGCGCACGGCAGAAAGCAGGCTATGCCGATCGAACCAGGCATGATCCGGCAGATCGTATTGCATGCCAATCTTTTTGGCTCGCTTTTCGTCCTTGTCGCTCAATACATTTGGCAGCTGCATAGGATCGCCTACGATAACAAGCTGTTTTGCACAAGCCATAGCAAGAAAACCGCTGAGCAGATCGACCTGGCTCGCTTCATCAACGATGACACAATCGAACATATGGCCGTTCTTGAGCGACGTCATGACAGAAAACGTTGTGCTCATAATGACCGGATATTCATCGAGAAACTCCTCCGGCTGCTTCCAGAGATCATTATATTTGAATATTTTCCGCTTCCGGTTGTTGTAACGTGCCGCCAGACGGTGCTTAAGCAGTTGCATTGAAAGCTTGGTCAGTTTTTCAAGTCGCTCTTCGAAACGGAATCCTTCGAGTGACCTCTCGAGCATATGCCGCCTCTCTTCCATGTCGGCCAGCTTGCGATCGTAATAAGCCTTCTGCAACAAGGGGATGCGTTCCCCGGCGCTAACAAGGGAAAAGATTCTTCCAGCCAAACCGAACTGCATAAAAAGGACAAGCTTCTCAAAAAAAACAACTTGCTTGCCCGAAAGACCTGAAGCAGTTGAAGACAATGACGGATTTGAAGTGGATGGAGAAGCTGAAGGCGGCTGCAGACTGGATTTCGCTTGACGCTTCGCTTGCTTCTCAGAATACAGCCATGCTTTCAGGAGTTTCCTTGCGGATAATCTTGACCGGGATATCTGATCCCCCACTGATAGATCACTTCTCTGCGTCTCCTCATAGAAGTTTTTGAAGTGCGCCTTTTCGAGAAGAAGAGCATCAATCTGCTGAATTAATTCAGCCAGCTCGTTTTTCTTGATATACGCCTCATCAAGTTCTTGATTTATCAGGAGAATCTCCTTGTGCACAGAAATTTCCTCTTCCTGCATAAGTGTGGGCATCAGAACCGCTTCATCAGTCTGTCCCTCGATGAACGCATTCTTGTTTTTTGTGCTGCCGAGAGTTGCCGCCAAAAAATCGAGTTCATACTTCTTAAGCTTTTCCAGCACATTCGCTGTAGCCGAGTTGTTATTGGACACAACAGCAACCCGTTTTTTAAGCAGTAGCATGTTGGCTATCAGGTTCAGGATTGTTTGGGTCTTGCCGGTACCCGGCGGGCCCTGAACCAGGGAAACAGAATTCTGAATCGCTCTTTCTACGGCTTTTTTCTGGCTCATATTACAACCGAACGGAAAAATAAGGTCTGACGAGACCATACCCGATTCAGGTGAGCGGGCAAGCAGAAAGCTGGATAGAATACTGTGTCCCGAAACTTTATCCAGATGTTTGTATTTCATCGCAATCAGGGACTTGTCATCATCCGTCCTGAGAGCAGAGGTCTCGGCAAGCTCCCTGAAATAGGCGAGCACATCGGTATTATGCCCATTTGATGATGGCAGAGGATGAAGGGAAAACTCAGAAATCCGGCAGCAAAGGGTTTCGCTGGCTTTAAATATTTTCACCCAATCACCGAACTGTAAAACCTCTTCGATATCGAAAATCAAATCCCCACGGACGATTACATAACTATTCTCATTCGATATTCTGGTCGGTTCTGAAAGCCATTCTACATTCTTATGTGCATAGGGATAGGTTTTTTCGCTACTGAAAGTTACCACTGTACGATCGCCTTCCAAACCGATATCTAAAACCTGATCTGTCTTATCCTCTCCCTTGATAAGAATAAGATCTTGCCTGGAATTAATACTCACGGATCTGATAATTTCTTTATGGATAAAAATCGTTTGCAACAAACCCGAGAAGCAGCTAGTG
>JAPHUN010000031.1 GCA_026193435.1 Chlorobium sp. | reverse complement strand
GGTGAAGCCGTCTCTCTCGCACATCTCTCGACTTCCCTGGCGTTCATCATCGCCGGAAGTGTTGCCATTCTGACGGCATTCGCGTACGCAAGGCTTTCTGTGGCTTTTCCCGGAAGGGGAGGAACAGTACTCTTTATTGACCGGGGATTTGGTAACAACCTTGCTTCAGGCAGTCTGAACCTGATGCTCTGGCTGAGCTACCTCGTGACTATAGCTCTTTATGCCAATGCGTTTGCCTCGTATGCGCTGACTTTCTTTCACGATAGCGGTTCACCATTTTTGCGTCACCTTCTGACCAGCGGAGCAATTCTTCTGCCCACGTTCATCAATCTGACGAATGCCTCATTTGTCAGCCGTTCTGAAACGGTCATTGTCCTGTTCAAGCTGCTATTGCTGCTCGTCATTATCGGTTTCAGCTTGCCTGCAGTCGGCGTTGTCTCTGTTCTGCCGACGGACTTGAGCCAGCTTCCCTCTATCGTTACCGCAGGGATGGTGATTTTTGTGGCGTATGAAGGTTTCGAACTGATAGCCAATGCTTCGGATGACGTCCGCAATCCGGGCAAAACGCTGCCAGCAGCTTTTTTTTCTTCAGTTCTTATCGTCATCATGCTCTACGTGATTATTGGGTACGTTACCGTCGGTGCTGTGCCGGAGCAGCAGTTGTTGCATGCAAAGGATTACGCTTTGGCGGTTGCGGCCAGGCCCTCCCTCGGCGAGACAGGTTTTACGATTGTTTCGATTGCTGCGTTGCTGGCGACGTTTTCAGCAATCAACGCAACCATCTACGGCAATGCACGGCTCGGATATTTTCTTGCGAGGGACGGGGAACTGCCGGAGGTGTTCGACAGGCAGCTCTGGAATGAACCTGTGACTGGAGTGCTTGTTACTGCGTTCATAAGCCTTTTCATCGCCAATACGCTCGATATTTCCTCTATCTCTGTTATTGCAAGCGCCAGTTTTCTGCTCGTTTTCACCCTCGTCAACGCCAGTGCCGTTAAACTGACAAAGGAGATTCACGGGCGTTGCTGGATCCATGTTCTCGGGGCTGTTTTTTGCGGCATGTCGCTCTCTGTTCTCCTCGTTCACGCCGCTCTGAGCGATTTCCGTGCGATTCTTGTTTTTGTCACCTTTATCGTATTTTCGTTTCTCTTCGAATGGGTATACGGAAAAAACGCACGAGGGCACTTTCTCGGGCGTCCCTACGTCAAGGAAAAATCCTTAGCTAGCGTGAATAGAGGACATCCAATAGATTGAAAAGTTGATTCTGGTTTGTGTATAGTAATATGCCACACAGAGCAAAACTGGATGCGCCGGGAGCATTGCATCAAGCGACTATCCAGGGTATCGTGAAGGGGGATATCGTTCGGGCAGCAGGAAAGGACGCGTGCCCCGCTAATAAAAGAATTGATCGGGAAGCTTGTCGCTATATATGGATTATCTCTGGCTGAAACGGTAAGGCAGTTGTGGGTGACTCCGAGTGCTGTAAGCCTTATTTTTGGTTAAGATATACTGTAAAGTGGAGAGAAATATGCAGCTATTGCCTTTAAAAAGTTGTCTTTTTATTTTATTGGTCCTGCTTTCCTGCAATGCCTGTGCTGAGCCTGTTAGTAACAGGATTGAAGGGAATGCGGGCTCAAGCCTTCTATCCGAAAGTTTTGGGACATTCAATGAACCCTGGGCCATGACGTTTCTTCCGGATGGTGATCTCCTGGTAACTGAAAAAGGAGGAAATCTGCTTCTGGTCAAACCGGATGACCGTTCCAAAGTTCCGGTTCAGGGCGTGCCAGAGGTGGCTTACGGTGGTCAGGGCGGACTGGGCGATATAATTCTGCACCCTGAATACAACGATAACGACTGGATTTACCTGTCATATGCCGAGCAGGATGCTTCAGGCAAGAGAGGAGCAGTGGTTGCCCGGGCTCGATTTCGTCCTGCATCAACCGCGCCAGAACTGGAAAACCTCGAAGTTATCTGGCGGCAAGAACCCAAAGTGTCAGGTGACGGGCATTACTCATACAGGTTGGCATTCAGCCCGGATGGGCATCTTTTTATCACTTCCGGTGATCGTCAAAAACAGACGCCGGCACAGAGCTGGAGACAAAGTCTTGGCAAGGTGATCAGGTTAAACGCGGATGGATCAGTCCCACCGGACAATCCGTTTCAGGATAAAGGAGAACTTGCAAAAACCTTCTGGTCTCTCGGGCATCGAAATCTTCTTGGGATTGCATTTGACAAAAAGGGGCAACTGTGGACACACGAAATGGGCCCCAGGAACGGTGATGAATTCAACCTTACCATTGGAGGAGATAATTACGGTTGGCCCATTGTATCATGGGGCGATCACTACTCCGGTCTTCCAATTCCCGATCATGATACACGTCCTGAATTCAATGCGCCGGAGCTATACTGGGTGCCAACCGTTGCACCTTCAGGGCTGCTATTCTATTCTGGTTCTCTGTTTCCAGAGTGGCAGGGTAATGCCTTTATCGGAGGGCTCAGATCACAATCACTGATACGGATCAGGATTGAGGGGAACCAGGCCGAGGAAGTCGAACGTTTTTCCATGGGAAAACGGATACGGGAGGTTGAGCAAGGACCGGACGGCGCCATATGGGTTCTGGAGGATAGTAACGGTGGCCGCCTGATCCGCCTCAGCAAATACAAGTAGGAGTTCCCCAAGTTCTCCGGAGGGTTTTTTTTGTCAGGGAAGCGCTTCAGGAGGCTGAAGAGTTATGCGTTCGGGCAGCAGGAACGGACGCGTGCCCTCGATACGAAACGAATTGGCCAAGAGGTTTGTCAACGAATATGGACTATCTCTGGCTGAAACGGCAAGGTAATTGTGGGTGACAACGAGTGCTGAAAGCCTTATAGTTCGTTGATTAAAGGGGCTTTGTTGCTATTATATGATGTCCCCTAATGCTGGGTGAAAAGAAGCGATAAAAAAAACAAAGGCCCCGGAACATGCCGGGACCTCTGTTACTGCAAGGGAAACGTCGAGCCGAATTTCTGTTTGTCTGTCTCTCAGTTAGAAGCAAGCATTGTCGGGCTCTGAAGCTGGTTGATAACGTTGGTGATGAAGCTTTCAAGTTCTGCAGGGAATTTTTCTGTTGTTGTTCCGTATCCAGGTGCTGTGAAGTATGCGAATGCTTCTGCCCAGTATTCTTCGAGGTTTGTGTTCGCATAGTTGCTCGGGCTGAATCCCTGTGCTTTCATCTGGTCAACAAGGCTCTTCCATTCTTTTCCTGTTACACCGATCCTGCGGTCGATAACGTGAGCAAATTCGTGACGAAGAGTGTGCTCAAGTCTTTTTGTCGAGAAAACGATTTCATCTCTGGTGTAGTTGTAGAATCCTCTGCTTCTGTCAGTAACGTAGAGAACCTTTACTCTTGGCAGTTCGATTGCAAATGCTGTTTCAACTCTGCTGACCTCTTTGTTGATTCTGTTGAGTCTGTCAAGGCGCTGGTCGGCAGCGATTTTCTTTCCGTAGTTGCCCTGGCTCTTGTATGCGATGAAGTTGTAGGTCTGTTTTGCTGCTGATTCTGCTGCTTCAAGTGTGGTTGCCGGTGTGAAGGTGTTGTTGGCCATTGCCGGGGCAGCTGAGAGCATGGTGAGAGCGATGGTTGCTGCTGTGATAAGTCTTGTGAGTGTTGAGCGTTTCATGATGACTCCCGGCTTGTTGTTGATTGCGTTTCTACTCTTGTAGAGGCAAGTGCCGGGCCAAAGTCATTATGAATCTTCTAACTCATAATAGTGTAATGATATACAGTTGCTGGTGCTGTTTCTTTTTCTGCCTGACGAGAGGCGATCTTTTGTGTGCCAATCGGACGAATGGGCGTAAGTGACACAGTTGTCTTGCCGAGTGTGATGTTCTTTACAGACCATATATGCTCTAACAGATGTTAGAGCAGGCTTAGAAGAAAAGAAGAATTGCAGGGAGGATCCGAAGAGGACAAAGTGGCTTACCGGAGAAGCAGGAGCGGGATGTCGCTGGAGCTTACCATTTTGGTTGTATTGCTGCCAACGAGGAACTGACGGATTCTCGAGTGTCCGTATGCTCCCATAACCATCAGATCGATGCTGTGTTCTTTCTGGTAGTCGAGCAAGGTCTGGAGTACCTCTCCCGAGAGCATCTTCCTGGTGACGTCAAAACCTTTTCCGACAAGTTTGCTGCAGGCCGCGTCAAGTGCTGATTCCCGATCGGCTGAAGGATTGCATACCATGACTACATGACACTCCAGTCCTTTCAGCAAGGGGCTGTTGCCAACCATTTCCAGGGCTTTTGTCGCAGTGGGACTTCCGTCAAAAGCAATCATGAATCTCCGGGGAGAGGAAAAGTCCGGCAGCGCTACAAGAATAGGTCGATGGATTGTACGTACCACGTTTTCAAGATGGGTCCCGATAGCATGTGCGCTGTTTTCATGCGCTTCACCCTGGCGTCCCATTACCAGCAGGCGTGTATCGGACTCCAGTTG
>JAPHUN010000160.1 GCA_026193435.1 Chlorobium sp. | reverse complement strand
TAGATGTGAAAATCTCTTTCAGGTAACGTCGGAGGCGTGACTGGAGGAGTGTTGAAGCGTGTATACGGATCGTTTGTCAACGATAAGCGTCTTCAATCTGAACCGGAAAAATCTCAAACGGGACTTCAGGATAGCGACTCTGCATCCCATAAAAATAATCACTCCCATTGCAGCAGTCCGGATTTTCGTTCTCTGTACACGGAGTTTCAATGACTGTCCAGCCATCTTTCTCATATTTCAGAAGTGCAGATATGTCCTCATAATGCTGCCGTCCATCCGGAGATTCAGGAAAAGTATGTACCCACGCCCAGTTGTCCTTCACGCTCATATACTCAACAACAAATCTCACTTCCAGACCATGAACCCGAAACACCTCCTCACGCAGTGCGTCAAGCACCGCCTTGCGAAGAACACTACCGGGAGGAGGTGCAAAGGCAGGTTGTTGGTGCTGCATACCTGCTCCGGCAAAGAAAAAGCAGAACGCAACAATCACAACACCTGGAATTCGACAGCGCAAACCTGTCCGGATCATAATAAATCAGACTATGGCTATTGAAAACTGAAATTCTTTGTTTCCGCCTGATGATGCAGGCTCTTGACAATCGAGGAACCAAGGCTTGCGCCATCGCCCTCCATCTCTTTGTTCCGGATATAATGGTCCCGCTTCCGACTTACATCGTTAATCTGCTGTTTCAGCGCATCGCGTTCTTTCTTTTTCTTCTGAACATAACTGCTCAGCTCCTGTGAGCTCATCTTCTTCAGCTCATCCGGAAGGTATTCTTTTTCAAGCTCATCCACCGTTACCAGTGTATCTTCAAGAGCGTCAACCAGATCCCAGTCTGATGCTTTATAGAGTTTCGAGCCTTTTGTCGCTGCTCTTTCGGCATAAATCGATTGTGACAGCCCTGAAGCATTTGCATCCTGTTCTGATTGACGTGCCAGACTCTCCTTTCCACGCTTTCCATAGGGTACATAGGTTCTGTTCATCCTGCTGTTGAGCATGATAAGATCATCATCATAGGGCGTTTCAACGACTCTTGTCAATCTGTCACTGTCTATCGCGAAATAGTTTCCTCCTCCAATGGCTGCTGCCGTCTTCCACAAGGTATTGACTCCTGTCTGGTAGTCACCGCAATAAATGGTATTGACAAAAATATCTCTCTCAGCCGCCCAGCCGCAACTCACCCTGAAATTCACCGAACCCTGATCAAACGGTTCATTGCCGGCGATAAAAATCATTTTCAGCCCCTCATCAGACCTGTTCCATTGTAATCTGTTGAGGCTGCTCCCGATAACATGTCCGCAATATTCTGAGCCTCCGTTTGTTTCAAGCGAAAACAGCGCCTCGGACAGAAGATCAAGGTTATCCGTAAAGGGAGTAACCTGCCTGATATATCCTGAAGTGAGTGAAAGGTTATCGTTTCCGTATTCATACAACGCAACCTCAAGACGAATGTCCTTGCCGTCTTTATGCGCCCCGGACAGTTCATTAACAATTTTCCATAGCTGGCTCTTGGCCTGAAGGATCAAACCGTCCATACTGTTGCTTGTATCGAGCAGCAAACAGAGCTGCACCAGCTGATAGTCGTCCGGACATCTTTCTTCAATCGGTCTGAGATTTGCGTATTGCCTCGCATACGCGTCCATAGCTTTCCGGATATCTGTTTTCCCCTGATCCCTGACACCCTTTTGTCCATAGTCCTTTGTGACCCCTGCCTGCAGGGAAGAGCCGCTGAATATCGCGGTTACCAAAAACAACACCAGTATGCTTCTGTTCATTTTCAAATCCTTACGAGGTAGTGCGTGACGTTATGAAATACGTGATCATTTGATTCTTCCCATACTACTGTTGACGTTTATTCACACCTGTTCTTGCAGCCTGAAAGTGATGGTATGCGCACCGGAGAAAGTCATACGGTTCATTTGAGCATAGCGTTGGTCAACGCTACACATCCAGGCGGACAAATCCGCCGGCTGCGAAGAAGTGAATCCAGCAGCTTTCTACCGGTTTACCGGTAACCATTTCCAGAGCCTGCTTGTATGCAAAAAGCTGCCCGCTGTATTCAATGGCTTTTTGTTCCCACTGACACCGTTCAAGCGTCGTGATTTTATGATCGATAATCACCCAGCCCCTTTGCGTCTCCAGTAGCAGGTCAATCTGTCCTTTGAGAACCTGTTCCACGGGCAGCTTCTGCTCAACCGGAGCTTCGATATGAAACATGCAGTCCGGCCAGCGTTCCGAAAGCATCCGGCGAAATTCTCCAAGCTGGCGGACAAGGGATTCAGGTTCGCACAAAGCAGCCGCACCGTATCCTTCGAGCAGCGTTGCCACCGAAGCTGCATCGCAGACATCCGGCTCCTGCGTCAAAGCGAAGGCAAGAATATCATGAACAACAGTACCTTTTTCAGTTGCTTCCATGTTGCCATGCAGATTGATCGTGCCGCTGTATACGATCGATTCGACTGCCGTAGCTTCCGTTTCCGCTCTCAACAGCGACGGAACCACCTGTTCCGGCAGACGTTCTGATGGAGGCTCCACCGGAGCGTACCAGAAGAGCGGCATCCGCTCTTTTCCGGCCGGGTTCAACAGCGTGCTCTCATTGAGCTTTTCCCAGCGTTTACAAGGCAGCCTGCTTCCGTCGGGCAGCACAATACCGTCGTCTTCATCGGTGACGAAGCATTCAGCACCAGCCTGTTCCAACCAGGGAAATGATTTGCTTTTCGATGACGTGCCCAGCACAAGGCAATCCCTTGCGCGGGTCATGGCCACGTAGAGCAGCCTTGCCGACTCATCCCTCGACAGTTCCGCAGCCTGTCGCGCTTCCCTGCTCTGCATGACCGATTCAAGACCGGGAAACGGTTCGCTCTTAACGAAAGGCGATGGCCAGAAACGGATAAACCGGTCTTTCAGGGGAGCTCCGGCGTCAACATCCTGAGGGCTGTCGATCACAGGAGAACAGAGGTCTGCGTTTCCCGGCTTGTCAAGATCGAGCAGCACGACAACCGGCCATTCGAGCCCCTTGGATGTATGATAGGTCAGCACCCTGACAGCATTGACAGGTGGCTCGGGAAAGAGATCGTTTTCCTCTGCCGCAAGCTGCTCATACCAGTGAACCAGCCCCTGCAATGTCGCTGTAACACCCTTTGTATCGCATTCTTCCTCATATTCTCCGGCAAGTTGCAGAAGCGATTGCATGTTCGACAGACGCATTCTCGCCATGTCCACATCACGGCACCATGCAAGCAGGTAACGTGTCGCACCGGTGGCGCTGACCAGCGCCTTTACCACATCGGACGGCGAAAACACGAGAGAACGATCCCGCAGCAGGGCAATCTCCCGCAAGACGGAATGAGCATTCTTTCCCTCTTCAAGCCACCGGTCGGGGTCGTTCCCTGACTCCAGATCGTCCAGCCTGTTCTGCAACCATACTTCGGGCTCGCTGCAGGTTGCCAGTGAATAGAGTTCAGCAGTGGCCAGCGTATCGGCAGGATCGATCAGACGGCGAAGCCCGGCTGTAACGAACAGGCCTTCCGGCGAGCCAAGCAAACCTGGCTGTGCGGTAGCCGCCGGTATGCCGTTCTGCTTCAGGATTGCAGCTATCTTCTGCACATGCGCATTGGTTCGGGAAAGTATGGCAATATCACCGAAACGCACCTTGCGCCATACTTCTTCCTTTTTCTCGAACACCTCGAAACCCTCATCGACCAGCCGCTGAACTCCTGCCGCAAGAGCCTCGTACTGCTGCTCCAGCCCACCGGATCCAAGATCCCACCGAAAGCAGGAACCCTGTGAAGGATGTTCATGACGTTCAGGCATGAGCTCAATATTCTCTCTTGCGAGAGTCTCCCCGAAAGAACGACAGAAAACAGCATTGACCGCGCCAACAAGTGACGGCACCGACCGCCATGACCGGCCGAGAACTTCCTTGCTACCGTCCGGCAGAAAATTCAGCACTGCTTGCATAAGCCGGGCGTCTCCCCCGCGAAAACCGTATATCGCCTGCTTGATGTCACCCACCCAGTATGTCCTCCGTGCAAGACTTGAGAGCTTGAGAAACAGCGCAAGCTGAATCGGGCTGGTATCCTGAAACTCATCTACCAGCAACAGATGCAGTTTGTCTTCAAGATGGCTCCTGACCAAAGGGTTATCGAGACCTTCCAGCAACCGGAACTCCTGGTCGGCGAAGTCAACAAGCCCCATATCCTGCTTCTGCTGCTGATAGATCCCCAGGGTCAGGGATGCCACGGAAAAAATCTTCGAAAGATAGTCACGAATATCCCTGTGCAGCCCGGGATGGGAAACCACGTTCCTGCAAAGCATGTTCAGCCGTTCAGTCTCTTCGTGCAGATCCTTTCGTGGCTTTTCCTTTGCCATTTTCAGCCACTCTTTCCATGCAAATGTTCCGGTTTCGAGGGAGTGCTCGAAATGAAGAAGAGCATCGAGATAGCGCCGGGTGTTTTTAAGCGGCTTTATTGCCAGATCTTCCTGAACCTTTTTTTTCAATGAGGTTATTTCCGAAAGCACCTCCTCTTCAAACCTGTCACCAACTGCTTCAGGAAAAAGGGCAAGCAGTTCATCCGCATTCTTTCGGGCAAACTCATCGAAGCTTTCTGCATCGATGGTGTTGTAGCGGGCAAGATCGATGACCGCTTTCACATGATCCTTCCATAACAGGTTTCCCGTCCTTGCATCGACAAACCCCAGCCGTTGTGCAAGGGCCGTGATCTCTTCACGTTCAGCAAGGCAAACCGCTCCGTCAAGCGCCCTTGAGAGTCGCTCCATTGCCGCATGCTCGTCAATCACTTTTTGCTCCATAGTCAACCCGAGTTCAAAAGCAAACCGCTTCAAAAGCCCCCCGCAAACGCTGTTTACCGTCCCGATCTGCGCTTCGGCAATCGAAACGGCAAGATCCTGACGGTTCTTTTCAAGAAGCATGCTGCGCACCCGTTCCTTGAGTTCAGCCGCCGCCTTGTTGGTAAACGTTGTGGCTATGATGCCGTCCGGTTCTGCCTCTCTGCCAAGAAGCTTCTCTCCAAGGATCTCAGTCAGTCGGGTGGTTTTTCCCGAACCTGCCCCGGCGCTGATAAAGGTAATTGTGTTCGCGTTCATTGGCAGGGCTCCCATCCTTCAAGAAAGCGGTATGGATTGTACGGCACATCGATAGCGGCCAATGCCTCGAGGCCTGGAGGCGGAGCACATTCAGGAGCTTCATCAGTCCCGGCAAGGGGAAGAATACCCTCTTTGATCTGATCCATCCTCCATGAAAAGCTCTCGAGCACACGCTGCCATATCGCCTGGGAGGATGCCGCCCCTTCTCCCCTTACCGCTTCTCCAAAT
>JAPHUN010000161.1 GCA_026193435.1 Chlorobium sp. | reverse complement strand
GACCAGAATTATATTTCGGTCCATCATCTCTTCCATGGGGAAGGATGAGCCGAAAGGCCCTCTGATGGCAACGTGGGCTCCTACCTGGGTCTGGAAGAGCCTGCTGGTGACATGTCCGGCTTTTCTGATGCACAGCTCGATCTGCTCGTTGTTACTGGTCGAGCTTGAAATAGAAATAGGGATCTCTCCATAACCCGGAACCTGAAGCATGAGGAACTGACCAGGGAGAAACCTGAACAGGTTTCTTTCCTCGGGGTCGAGGATTCTCAGCTGAAAAAGCTTTTCCTGTTCTGTCAGGGAGACGATATTGGTTATGCGGCATTTATATCCCCTGTCGGTTTGCATGAGTGCAGACTTGTAGTGGAAATCCGGAACACTTCTGGCAAACGGTTCCCTGTTTACGTCCTGGGGGGGGATGGTGAAGCGCATATCATGCATGATTCTTTCTCCATTCTAAGGTCATTGATGACATCTTTAGGATTAATGTCGGCAAGGCAGGCCCGTCCGCATCTGTTACAGCCCACGCATATCTGCTGATTGGCATTTTCAGCGAATCCGAGATAATGGTGATAGTAGCGGTATTTCAGTCTGTCGCCGTTTTTCGGTCTGAAATTATGTCCACCGGCAACTTCCGCGAAATCGACCAGGTTGCAGGAGTACAACTGTTTTTGCCGGGCCGATCCTTTCAGATCGGTGTCCGGCCGGTCTTCCATGTTGTAGCAGTAACAGGTCGGACAGACCATAGCGCAGGTTCCGCAGTTCAGACATTTATCGCCCCACTTTTTCCATATGGGCGAGTCAAACTCGATATCGAGAAAGCTCGGCAGGCCGGTAACCTCGACATCGGTCTTGAAGCTGTGCTTGATCAGCTTACGGCGCTCGATAAGTTTACAGTCATCTTCATCTGTCGGATCGCTTACCTCGAATTCCTTGAGATAGTTGAAGGCTTTCGATGAGTTGATGGACAGGTAGTAGCTGTCGCCTATATCCGAACAGAAGAGGTTAAAACCGTCATTGACCGTGTGATGGTTCATCGATTTGCAGAAACAATCGGGAAGGGGAAGGTGGTCCATTCCGATGATAAAGGTGTTTTTGCGTCTCGCGAGGTAGTGTGGTGACGGAAAATGTCCGTTGAGAAGAACATTGTCAAGTATGGTAACGGCGCTTATGTCGCAGGCGCGTAGCCCGATCAGAACAATGGGTTGTGCTTCATACGTGATGTCCTGCTGCCAGTCTTCATCGGTAAAGGTGAACTTCGAGAGATCCTCTTTGAACGGCATGAGAAAATGCTTTGCTGAAGAGGCGGTAGCCGAGTAGTCGAAAGCGATGTCGGTAACGGATGAAACCTCTTTGAACTGATACACAGGCTCGCCGTTTTTATCGATGTCGACTTCTCTTGGCGCATAGGAAAGGTTCTGCCTGACAAGGGCATCAATGAATTTCCTGAATTCCGGCTTGGCAATAACTTTATAGATCATCAGTGAGACTCCTGTTCCAGGGTTGTGTCGGCAGTGCGCAAGGTAAGCTAAAAATCCTCATATAAAAACAGCAACGTCGAGATGTTGCAGAAAGTTGACAGAGTTTTTGTTTGATAGCTGATCCGTTTTTATTTACTGTCATGCCGGACTTGATCCGGCATCCATGCAGAGCGTCAGTATAAGAGTGGATTCCCGTGTCGGGCACGGGAATGACAGGGAGAGAAGAGGCGTCATGCCGCCCTGTGTAAGAGTATTGCACGGGGTGATCCGGCATCCATCAACGAAGAAAGTCAAAGGTGAAAAGTCAAAAGTCAAAAAGAAGATTAAAAAGAGCTCTGCATGTATTGATGGTGATTCACTTGCCACGAAATAAAGGCGATGGATTCCCGTGTATGACCTGTGAAACAGATGCTCGGATATCATGGGTCAGGCACGGGAATGACAGTGAGAGAAGAGGAGTCATTCCGCCGGTTCCAGCACATACACCTTGTCGTTTTTACGGACTTTTTGCCCGCAAGGGATTGTCACAATATCTCCTTTTGATGCCGAGAGGGCAGGCTGATCGTCAACCCGCATCGACTGGACGTTGAGAATAACCAGTCCGGTTGTCGTTCCCTGTATCGAGAGTTTTTCTTCCGAGTGTATTCCTCTGGTGTGTATCAGGATTTCCGCCACCTTTGCTTTAGGGTAGTATTTCTGAACAGTACCTGCATACACTTTTTTTTCCGTGGCAAGAGACCCGTACTGCTGTGTCCATGAATCAACAGGGACGCCAAGGTAAAATCCATGTGAAAATCCGCGGTTGTAGACCTTTTGAAGTTCCGTGGTCAGTTCTTCCGCCAGGGCTTCAAAATGGCGTCTGAACTGCTTTTCGTGTCCATGTTCGAGAGTATAGTCGATGGCCTTGCGGTAGCATTTCGTTGTGGTATGGACATATTCAGGACTTCGGTTCCTGCCTTCTATCTTGAAGCCGGTTATGCCTGCATCGATGAGTTTGTCAATGAACGTAATGGTGCAAAGGTCTTCGGGACTCATCACGGTATCTGTACCCAGATCCAGCTCATGACCGTCATCACTATCGATGATCCTGTAACGGCGTCTGCAAGGCTGCATGCATGCTCCGCGGTTGGCTGAACGACCGAAGATGTCCTGCGAGAGAAAGCATCTTCCCGACACGGCCATGCACATGGCGCCATGAGCAAAGCATTCGATGGCCACGTCCAGCTTTTCCTGGCGGATTCTTTCGGTGATCATCCTGATCTGTTCAAGGGTCAGTTCACGTGCGGGAACGATCATTCCCGCGCCGAGCGAGGCATAGTGGCGTACCGCGCGGTAATTGCTGACTGATGCCTGCGTTGAGAGATGAAAGGGCATCCCGGCTTCCCGACACGCTTCTATAACCGACTGGTCCCAGCAGATGATCGCGTCGAGACCCGCAGCTTTTGCTGCCCGGACCGTCTTTTGCACATCCGGCAGTTCCTCATCGTATACCACGGTATTGAGCGCCAGGTAGGCTTTT
>JAPHUN010000163.1 GCA_026193435.1 Chlorobium sp. | reverse complement strand
TCCGAGGCCTTCAGCGTTTGTACAGAACGGTGTTGTCGGAAGGTTGCCTCCGTAAATGGATGAACAGCCGGTTGCGTTGCCGAGAACGAGTCTGTCGCCGAAAAGCTGGGTCATAAGTTTGACATAAGGGGTCTCTCCGCACCCCGTACAGGCTCCGGAAAACTCGAAGAGCGGCTGCTGCAACTGTTGTTCCTTGATAAGACGGGTATTGATCTTTCCTCTGTCGAATTCAGGAATGTTGAGGAAGTAGTTCCAGTTATCGATTTCATTTTCACGAAGTGGTGCCTGAAGGCTCATGTTCAGAGCGTGCCGTTCCGGATTTTTCTTGTCGCTTGCCGGACAGATGTGCGCACAGATTTCACAGCCCGTACAATCTTCCACCGCCACCTGGATGGTATACTTCAGTCCCTCCCAGTTTTTCCCTTTTGCATCGATATTTTTAAACGTTTTCGGGGCATTTCCGAGGTATTTCGGATCATATGCCTTGGAGCGGATGACACCATGAGGGCACATGAGGGAGCATTTGCCGCACTGGATACAAACGTCTGCTTCCCAGACAGGTATCCTTTCGGCAAGATTTCGTTTTTCAAATTTTGACGTACTGACCGGGAAGGTGCCGTCTGGAGGCATCTGGCTGACAGGAATGTCGTCACCTTCACCTGAAATGATTTTTGCCAGTGTATTGCAGACAAACTCAGGCGCTTCACCGGAAATCGGAGGACGCATTGATTTTTTACTGTCAGCAATCGAGCCGATTTTTACCTCATGGAGGTTCGAAACAGAGTTTTCAACTGCCTGGATGTTCTGGTTGACGATTTCGTCACCTTTCTTGCCGTAGGTATCCCTGATCGATTGCTTGATTTTTTCAAGGGCTTCTTCTCGGGGAAGGATGCCGGAAATGGCGAAGAAGCAGGCCTGCATAATCGTGTTGATACGCAAACCCATGTTGCTTTTCTCAGCGACTTCGTAGGCGTCGATCGTATAGAGTTTCGCTTTTTTCTGAATCAGGTGTTCCTGCACATGTTTCGGTAACTGATCCCATAATTCGTCGGGCGAGTAGTGGGAGTTTACCAGCAGCGTGCCACCTTCCTTGAGGTTTTTTACAAGGTCGATTGATTCAAGGAATATCCAGAGATGACAGCCGATGAAGTTAGCGGTCGAGACCTTGTAGGCAGAGCGGATTGGATCAGGCCCGAACCTGAGGTGCGATACGGTGATCGAACCGGCTTTTTTCGAGTCGTAGACAAAATAGCCCTGCGCGTAGTTCTCGGTGTTTTCACCGATGATCTTGATCGTGTTTTTGTTGGCGCCGACCGTGCCGTCTGATCCAAGGCCGTAAAACATCGCCCTGAAGACAGAGTCATCTTCAATACAGATGTTGTTGTCATAGTTCAGACTGCTGAAAGATACATCGTCGTTGATGCCGACGGTAAAATGACTTTTTGGCTCTTTCTGTGAAAGGTTTTCGAAGACGGCCATGACCATGGCTGGCGTGAACTCCTTGGATGACAGGCCGTATCTGCCGCCGATGACTTCGGGGTGTCCTTCTTCCATGCCTTCATGAATGGCATTTACCACGTCGAGGTAGAGCGGTTCGCCTGCGCTTCCCGGCTCTTTCATGCGGTCGAGAGCGGCTATGGACGTAACGCTTGAGGGAAGTGCGGCAAGGAAACGTTTAACATCGAATGGCCTGTAAAGTCTTATTTTGATAAGACCTACTTTTTCACCTTTCTTGTTGAGATATTCCACTGTCTCCAGCGCGGTTTCAGCGCCAGAGCCCATCATGACGATAACACGATCCGCGTCAGGAGCGCCGTAATATTGATAGAGTTTGTATTCGCGCCCGGTCATTTCTGCGAACTTTTCCATCTGTTTTTCAACAATACCAGGGCAGGCGAGATAGAACGGATTGACGGTTTCACGTCCCTGGAAGTAGACATCCGGGTTCTGAGACGTTCCGCGAATGATTGGTTGGTCCGGTGACATGCGTCGGTTTCGGTGAGCGATGACAAGATCATCGTCAATCATGCTTTTTATCTGTTCATCAGAAAGCATCTCGATCTTGGTGATTTCATGAGATGTTCTGAATCCGTCGAAAAAGTGCAGGAACGGGATGCGGGATTCAAGTGTCGCGGCCTGAGCGATCAGTGCCAGATCCATTACTTCCTGACCCGAGCAGGAGGCAAGCAGTGCAAACCCGGTTCCGCGGACCGACATCACGTCGCCATGGTCGCCGAAGATGGAAAGCGCCTGGCAGGCCAGAGAACGTGCTGAAACATGAATCGTACAGGGACTCAGTTCTCCTGCGATTTTATACATGGTAGGGATCATGAGGAGCAGACCCTGGGCAGCGGTGAAAGTGGTTGATAAAGCACCTGTCTGAACAGCACCGTGAACTGCGGCAGCCGCACCGGCTTCACTTTGCATTTCGTCCACAAGAGGAACGCTGCCCCATATATTCTGAAGTCCTTCGGACGCCCATGCATCCGAGTACTCGCCCATGTTTGATGCGGGCGTAATTGGATAGATTGAAATAACCTCGTTCGTTCTATAGGCAACATACGCAAGAGCTTCATTGCCTTCCAGGGTTTTATAAATTCGGCTCGTTGTCATAAAGAAAAAAACAGGTTAAGGATTGCAAGGAATAATAAAACTGCTCTCTTATATGGTATGTCGGGCAGGAAGAAAGTATGAAATGTGATCCCGGTGGATACAACTCATTGAGCTTTTCTTCGGGCAGACGAAAAAGATAGTAAAAAAGTTAATATACAGCAATTTAATTACATTTCGATATCGTAAGTTCTCACTACCCGATCTGGCAGGAGTAGGTGGTCGGGTAATTGAGGAGATGAAAACAGACCTCGAACACGGGTAGAGCCTTTTTTTATTTTTTGATATGATTTTTCATGGATAATGTGGTGTATGGAAGGAATTCGGTGCTTGAGCTTCTTGGTTCCGATCCGGAAAAGATCGAAAAGATCTACATGCAGTTCAATACAGGGCATTTCAAGCTCAAGGAGATTCTGATAACAGCCCGAAGGTCGAAGATCCCTTTAGGAAAAGCTCGTCTTGAAAAGTTGAGTGAGATTGCCGGAACGACAAAACATCAAGGTGTTTGCGCGCTGATAAGTTCAGTCCGTTACTATCAGCTTGAAGAGATTCTGCAACATCCCAGGAACACGAGTCCCCTTCTTGTCGTTTTGCCTGGTCTGAACGATCCGCACAACGTCGGAGCCATTATCCGAACTGCTGAAGCTGTCGCCGCGGACGGTGTGATACTGGTGGAAGGCAAGGGGAGCCCTGTTAATGCGGCGGTTCATAAAGCCTCGGCCGGGGCTGTTTCTCACAGCCGTCTCTGCAAGGTTAAAAGTCTCCAGGCTTGTCTCAAGATGCTTCGTGAAGAGGGGTTTCAGATTATCGCGGCGGATATGCACGCAGAGAAAAATTACACAGAGGTTGATTTCAGGATTCCTTCAGCTTTCATTATGGGAACCGAAGAAAAAGGGCTTGATGCTCTGAACCTGCACGAAAAGGACACTCTTGTGCGTATTCCGATGGCAGGATGTGTCGAGTCGCTCAATGTGAGCGTTTCGGCAGGGGTGCTGCTCTATGAAGCGATGCGCCAACGCTTGCTATAGGGCGCTTCAAAAATGGTCTTTTTGCCCAATCTCTGCGTCGTGTTCACACTTCCGATGCTCAAGTATCACGCATACATTCCGCTTTGGCTTGTGAACACTTCTTGACCTTGAACAAAAATCCTCATTTTTGAAGCGCCCTCTCGGACAAATTGTACACTCCGGTTTCTCTGCTCCGTTCGCTACGGTTATACGCAATATACCCATGCAGTGTAATTAATTCTTTTTACCGACCGTTTCCCGGTGACTGCCGACTGCTGACTTCAGGATATCGCTATTTATTTCGCACTTCAATTGCTTCGTTGAGCGGATAGAACGGGGTTTCTGCGCTCCGTTTTCCTTGCTCTTGAAACGCTCATAACAATACATAGAGGAGCCCTTTACGCGTCACTTTTTTGACTTTTTACTTTTGACCTTTGACTTTACCCGGTCACTCGTTACTTGTCACTTCCTATCTATTTCACCGGATGCAAAAAAATAGTACCTTGATTTTTTATTGATCATTTTCATTATCAAAAAACATTTTAACTGCTTCCGGCTATGAATTTCCCAGATGATCTTCGCTATACCAGTGACCACGAATGGGTCAAAGTGCTTGACGACGGCAAAGTGCGCGTAGGAATTACCGATTTTGCACAGTCCGAGCTCGGGGATATTGTCTTTGTTGAAACAAAGCCTGTCGGAACAGTACTGAAACAGCAGGATATTTTCGGTACCGTTGAGGCCGTTAAGACTGTTGCAGACCTTTTCGCCCCGGTTGCAGGTAAGATCAACGCCGTCAATGACTCTCTTGACGCTGCGGAGATTGTTAACAGCAGTCCTTATGATGAAGGGTGGATGATCGAGATTATCATGGATGATCCGGAACAGATCAACGCGCTCATGACTGTTCAGGAGTATAAAAAAACCGTTGGAGAGTAGGAATCACTATGCCATTTATTGCAAATACGGACAGCGATCGCGAAGAAATGCTTCGGGGGATAGGCGTCGCCTCTTTCGACGATCTTATAGCGGATATTCCCCGGGAGTTGCGCCTTAAGACCGCTCTCGAACTTCCGCCTGAGCTCAGTGAGCCGGAAGTTCAGATGCTTATGGAGAAGCTCGCATCCGCCAATACCTCCACAGCGAGTCATGTGAGTTATCTCGGGGGAGGCGCTTATGATCATTACCTGCCTCCTGCGATCAATACCATTGTGTCGCGCAGTGAGTTTTATACCGCGTACACTCCCTATCAGGCTGAAGTCTCCCAGGGAACGCTTCAGGCTATCTATGAATATCAGAGCATGATCTGCCGCCTGTATGGCATGGATACCGCCAATGCGTCTCTTTATGACGGCGCGACGGCTCTTGCCGAGGCGGTGTCACTGGCAATGGCTGTCACAGGCAGGAAAAAAGTGGTCGTCGCGGGTAAGGCCCATCCATACTCGCTTCATGTTCTCAAAACCTTTATTGAAGCGGGCGGTGACCGTTCTGTTGTTCAAAGTGCTTTGCAGGACGGTGTCTGTGATCCCGGTGAACTTGACGCCATCGTCAACGACAGTGTCGCTGCTGTCATTGTCCAGCAGCCTAACTTCTACGGGTGCCTTGAAGATGTAGAGTCAATCGGGGATGTCGCGCGGCGTAACGGCGCGTTGTTTATCGTCTCTGCCGATCCGGTCTCTCTCGGCGTACTTGAAGCTCCGGGGAAATACGGGGCGGATATAGCTGTCGGCGAAGGGCAGCCTCTCGGCAGTGCATTGAACTTTGGCGGGCCCTATCTTGGGATTTTTGCGGTCACTCGCAACTATGTAAGGAAGATACCCGGCAGACTTGTCGGTATGACCAAAGACCGGGATGGCGAAGATGGTTTTATTCTTACTCTTCAGACAAGAGAGCAGCATATACGCCGGGAAAAAGCGACCTCGAATATCTGTACGAATCAGGCGCTGAACGCTCTTCAGGCTGTAGTATATCTCTCGCTTCTTGGAAAGCAGGGGCTCGGTGAAGTGGCCATGCATTCACTGCAGAAGTCACACTATCTTGCTGATAAAATAGCCGAACTTCCAGGCTACTCATTGAAGTACGGCCAACCCTTCTTCAGGGAGTTTGTTGTCGAGACGCCAGTGCCGGCCGGTGTGGTTGTTGACAGGATGCTCAAACAGGGGATTATGGCAGGTTACGACCTTTCAGCTGTCGGAGACGAGGGGCTTCTGGTCGCCGTTACCGAGAAACGCACGAAAGAAGAGCTCGATGATTTTGTTTTGAAACTCGGGGCTGTCAGCTGACGAGCCCCAGGTTTCTGAGTTCTTCTTTGACTTTTTCCTTGTTCTCCGGCTGTAGAGCAACCAGCGGCAGGCGGTAGACTTCCTCTATCATACCCATCAGCGAAAGGCTGTACTTGACGGGTACAGGATTGCTTTCTATGAAGTTGAGGCTGAAAAGCCGGCGAAGTCTGTTGTGAATCACCCTGGCTTTTTCAAGATCTCCTTCATGCATTTCAGTGACAAGCTGTTTCACTTCAGCAGGAAGCAGGTTCGCGGCAACCGATATTACCCCGTCACCGCCAAGGGCCATGAAGGGCAGTATAAGAGAGTCTTCACCTGTCATAACTGAAAAGTCATCAGGTCTCGACGCCAGCAGTTCAATGATTTGCGCCATGTTGTCTGACGCTTCCTTGACGGCGGCGATGTTTTCGCAGTCGTGAGCAAGCCGGAGAATGGTTTCTGCATGCACGTTACCGCCTGTTCTTCCCGGAACATTATAAACGATTACAGGAATAGAGACAGCTTCGGCAATACGCCGATAGTGCTGATAGTAGCCTTCCTGTGAGGGTTTGTTATAGTAGGGAGCAACGGAAAGAAGCGCTTGTGCTCCTGCTTTTTGCGCATTTCTGGCCAGTGAAACCGCTTCCTCCGTTGCGTTTGTTCCCGCTCCGGCGGCAACCAGCATCTTGTTTCCGGCCTCTTCCCTGACGATCTCGATGATCTCGGTCTGTTCGTCGGCTGTAAGTGTTGGCGACTCGCCCGTCGTACCGCATGGAATGAGGATATCCGTGCCTGCAGCGATATGAAAGTGCACCAGGCGACGTATCGCGTCCCTGTCAACTGACATATCCTGCCTGAACGGCGTGACGAGAGCAACGGCTGAACCGCTTAGTAATCTTTTTGACATGTATGGTCTTAAACCTGAGTTGAAATACTCCGGGTCGGGTTGAACATGACCCTTTAACGACCCCGTGAATGGTAGATAGTATAAGGGAAACTTATCTTTTTTACTATAGAGAGCCGGAAAAACGCCTCTAACCGGATCCTTTTGCAAGTTCGACGAGCTCCGCTGCGGCCAGTAACGATGATTCCGAGTGCTGTCTGCCGCTCAAGAGATCGGCAACAGCTGAGATATGATCTTTCTCGTTGAGTTTTCGGACAGTGCTGACGGTCCGGTTTGCTTTCAGGTTTTTTTCAACTGACAGATGGCTGTCGGCCATCGCGGCTATCTGGGGGAGATGCGTGATTGATATGATCTGATGCGTCCGTGAAAGTTTTCTGAGACTTCGGCCGACAGCATCGGCAACAGCTCCGCTTATGCCTGTATCGATCTCGTCGAAAATGAGAATGGGTAACTGGGTGTTTTCTGCAAGAACGCTTTTCATGGCCAGCATGACACGTGAAATTTCTCCTCCTGAGGCAATTTTAGCGAGTGGTTTGGGTGATTCGCCGATGTTGGTTGAAAGAAGAAACTCAACGCGGTCATAACCGTTCTCGAAAGCAAGGTACTGTTTTTCGTCATGTATGATATCAGAACCCTCCGAGACCTCCTGCGTTATCCTGATACAGAAAACAGCGTGCGGGATGCCGAGTCTGCCGAGTTCCTGAGTAATCGCCTTTTCAATGGTTGCAGCGGTCTTCTGTCGTTCGGAAGATAATTCTACGGCAAGCCCTGAGAGGGTTGTTCTGAGCGCATCGATCTCAAGTCGGAGATGTTCGGTCCGTTCGGAAAAATCGTTTTCCGGAGAGAGTTCGGCTGAAATCTTATCCTTGAAAGCAATAAGCTCTTCTATAGGTCGCCCATACTTTTTCACTGCTCTCTGCAACTGCATGTGCCGTTCTCGCAGTTGTTCAAGTTTTTCAGGGTTGAACTCGATACCGTCGGAGTAGTCGCGAACGGCTCTGCTGAGTTCTTCAATCAGGCTTTTCGCCCCTAAGGCATCCTGAAGGTGCGGTGAAAAACTTTTGTCTATCCCGCTAAGCCTATCGAGTTGCCGGACTGCTTCTGAAAGCAGGACAAATGCCGAGAGGTCGGCGTCGTAAAGCTGTTCGCTGAGGCTGGAGCATAAGGAGAAGCGGGTTTCCGCGTTTTCATGCAATATGATCTCTTCTTCTATTTCCGTCTGCTCCCCACTTTTCAGATCAAGAAGATCGAGCTCTTTATACTGATACTCCAGCAGGTCCCGTTTTTCTCTCAATCGGCCGGCATCAGCGGTAACCCGTTCAAGTTCCTTTCTTTTTTTCTTCAGGTTCTCGAAGACGTTCTGATAGGATTCGACAAGAGGGTTAAGTTGTCCAAATTCGTCGAGCAGAGAGAGGTGCGTCTCAGGATGAAGGAGGAGCTGATGTTCATGTTGACCGTGCAGGTCTACAAGCAGGTCCCCGAGTTTTTTCAGAACCTGCAGGGTGCCGGGAGTGTCGTTGATAAAACAGCGTGATTGCCCTTTTGCGGAAATCTCTCTGCGCAGTATGATCTCTTCACCGGGATCTATTCCGGCTTCTTCAAGAATCGGCGTCAGCCGTTCAGGTTTTTCCGGTGTAAGTATGGCTTCAATCACAGCCTTGTCGCTGCCTGAGCGGACAAGGTCTGTATTTGCTCTTATGCCGAGAATCTGGTTCAGGGCGCCAATGAGGATCGACTTGCCTGCTCCTGTTTCGCCGGTTATGATCGTCAGTCCCTTTGAAAACGCAACGGATAGTTCCTCGATCAGGGCAAAGTTCTTGATGTAGAGGTTGGTCAGCATAGTGAAAAGATACGCTTTCGCCTCAATCAATAAAAAACATCATCGAACAAGTGCTACGTTTTCTTCAAGCTGGACGGTTCCGTTGAATGCGGTTCCCGTGGCGGAAACCCTGATCAGATAGATTCCTGAGAGCGCGGGAGAGTTATCATTCTCCAAACCGTTCCATTCCAGCACTCCTTCAGGCCCGGAAGGGAGCCCCTCGGCAAGCGTCCGGACTGCTTTGCCGCTGCTGTCATAGATGGTCACCGCTACCTGGTATGCTCCTGCAGGAAAGCTGTAACGTATACTTGCCTTGTCTCCGGTGCCATTGAGGTCAGGAGAAAATGATTCAGGCGTCACCCTCAATGAGGGCGTTTGTTCAAGGCGGTTTTCAGGAAGGTAGATGCTGTTGTTTCTCCCCGGTGTTCCCCCGTAAGCGATATCCATACTGGACGACCAGCTTGATGGGGAGTTGGAAAGGAGCTGGTCGTTAAATTTTTCAAGGGAAACGCCTTTGGTGTTTTTACTATAGGGGTTATGCCATGTACTGCTGTAGGCAACAGAGTCGATGACCGTGCCATCTGAATCCTTCAGTGTGACACAGTCTGTATCGTTGTTCAAAGAAAAGGTTTTACGCTGTACGATAAAAATTCTGACGGAGGCATCTCCTGAGAGATAGTCGTAGTAGTTCACCAGCCTTGATGCTTCACGATCAAGGGTTTCTTCCGGCACAATGACGCCATACTGGCCGGGGGCCAGCAGGTTGTCCGAAGAAGGGTCGTCAGCAAAGTGGTAGGTATACCTGTTGCCGCTCGACGCAGGACAGTCCTGAATATGCCACCCGTAGAGGTCGACGGTTTCAGTGCCGGGGTTATAGATTTCCACGAAATCCGGTTGATCCTTAACTCCGTCGTCTTTTTTCTGAAGAGGGTCAAACAGTATCTCGTTAATCACAGGCAGATTTCTCTCTTCAAGAGATAGAGATGTCCCGTTAAGTGATATTTCTTCGTTGTTTAATCGGCAAGACGATAAAAAAAGCGTAATGCTGAAGAGTGTAAAAAAAAGTCGCATGACTCCGGTGTTTAAAAGTTCTATGCGTTCTTGAGGGATCCGATCAGGATATCCCGGATATGGAAAAGTCCGGAGACTGTCTCCGGACTCGATAAGCTAACTCTTTTCTGAGGAAGACTTTTTCTCTTTTTCAGGGGTGTCGTCAACTGCTTTGTTAAGCTCCTCTTCAATTTCGGATTGAGCCTTTTTAAACTCTTTCATGCCTTTTCCCAGCCCCTTGGCAAGCTCTGGAAGTTTTTTTGCTCCGAAAAGAAGGAGAATGATGAGCAGTATGAGCACAAGCTCCTGACCGCCTAAACCAAACATTGTATATCCTCCGATAGGAAATTAAGTCAAGTGCATGCCCCGGACAGGATCTTCAGTTCCCTGTTCAGAGCCTTATATTGTATGGTTATATAATCAATAGTTGTCCGATAACCAAGAAATATAACTTATTTGACATAGCCGATAACGGTTTCTCCGGCAACGGTTTTACAGCCTTTTGAAACCGTAAGGCGGGTGCCTTCCGGAACGACGATGTCAAGGCGTGAGCCGAATGTAATCATTCCGAATCGGCTCCCTGCCGCAACGCTGTCACCGACCCTGAGGCTGCATATTATCCTTCGGGCGATAAATCCTGCTACCTGTGAAAAGACAATACGGCAGCGGCTGTTTTCCAGACCGATTTCCATTTTTTCGTTATCGGACATACTGGCATGATCGAATGCCATGAGATGTTTTCCGGGAGAGTAGGAGAGATGTGCAATTCTGCCTTGCAGCGGAATTCTGTTGACATGAACATTAAAAGGGGACATGAAGATGCTGACCAGCGTTGAGTTCTGCCCGGTGAAGGGGTGTGCTATCTTTTTAATCAGCAGCACCCTTCCGTCCGCTGGAGCGAGAACAGCATTCGGTTCGGAGGGGACGGTTCTGGACGGGTCACGAAAAAAAAACAGCGAAAAGAGGGCGAACCCGACAGATGCTGTATAGAAGACTGCCTGAACGATTCCCGGGAAGATCAGGCCCGCTCCTGCGAGCAGCAGGCTGAAAAGTAATGATGTGACAAGGGTACCCTGTCCGTAGGGAGAAAGCATTTTGAAAATCGTTGAACTGTTGATTTGTTTATCTGTTGAGCTGTTCTGTTCTCATCCGTCAATCGCAGATATGGCTTGCCCGGTAGAGGTATAACGCAGGTTTCGATATATTATGCCATAAAATACAAATACATACTCTGTTTCATAAAAACGAGCATCAACACTATGCCCCGCGAGCTCAACAGTATAGAACGGAAATTTCTTGAACAGCTTACGGTTCGGAAACTTGTTTCTCGAAGAGAGCATGTTCTCGCAGCGGTATCCGGAGGGCCTGATTCAATGGCACTGCTTTACCTGCTCTGTGCGGTAAGATCTGTGCTGAAGGTCAGGATCAGCGTTGCCCACTGTAATTTTCAGCTACGGGGAGAGGAAAGCGAGCTCGATGAGGAATTTGTTCGCAGCGAGTGCGAAAAGCTTGGTCTGGAATGTTATGTTCGCAGGTTCGATACGCAAAAGGATGCTCGAAGGTTGAAGAAGTCTATAGAGGAGACGGCGAGAATAGAGCGTTATGGTTTTTTCAATGAACTTGTCGCAAAGGATGGTTTTGATCGGGTTGCGACAGGCCATCATGTCAGTGACAATGCGGAAACAGTGTTGTTCAATCTTATCAGGGGCAGTTCGATTTCCGGTTTGAAAGGGATCCGTTCTGAACATGGTCATGTCATCCGCCCTCTGCTTCTGATGCAGAAACGGGATATTACTCGCTATATCGGGGATAAAGAGATCAGCTATCGAGTGGATTCCAGCAATATCGGGATTGAGCCGGACAGAAATTTTATCAGGAACAAGATTATCCCGCTGATTGAAGAGCGTTTCAACAACAAGCTTCTGCCCTCATTGCAGAGACTTTCAGAACATGCCGGTGAGCTGGAAGAATTTCTTGAGCTGCATTTTGAGCGGATAGTTCGGGAGGATGAAAGACTGGCCCTGAAGGACAACAGACTCTTTGTCCCTTCTTCGAGGAAGTTAACGGTTTTTGAAAGAAAGGAGATCTTCAAAAGAGCGCTTGGGGAATTAGGCTGCGAATATTCCTCCAAAGCCTTGCAGCAGCTTGCAGAGCTTCTTCAGACACAGCCCGGCCGCACAGTACAGCTTGCCGCCGGTCTCGAAATACTATGGAAAGGGGAGTATTTGTATTTCGTTAAGAAATCGGAAAATAGTGAGCAGTGACGAG
>JAPHUN010000130.1 GCA_026193435.1 Chlorobium sp. | reverse complement strand
GTCGGTCATGCTGCATCTGCTTCGTTACAGGGAACTTGCGGTAGTCCACTACAGCGGCGTCCCCTGTGCCTTGCATCTACAGCATGCTCAACAATCGCTCAACTTAGGATTAAATCAGGCGGAAAATAGTGGTTACCTTCAACTTCCTCCGTTGCATCGCTCTCCGCGATCACCTTGCCGTTCCATAGTGCTTTCATGATACCCTCAACCTTGTTATAGTATGCATGCTGTCAGATCTCGATCACTTCAGAAAAAATATAACCGCAAAGACGGCTCTGTCGTTGCAAGAAGAAAAACCATATGACACAAGGATCTACTTGCCAGGCAGAACTTCGCCACGCACGTTGTCAGGCGGCACTGGTGGCCGGAATATGCAATACGTTTTTAAGCTGGTGATTTTTCCCGGAAAGCGGCAAGGGTGGGAACGAGAAAAAGAAATCCGGCAGGTACATGAGGTTTTCAAGGTCACCTATGTTTCGCATTTGTGAGTGTCCCCGTATTTATTTTAGTTAACTTGCTTGCCGGTTATTTTCCACAAAACGTCGTTTCCTGGTACTTAATCAATGGGAAAACACAAGAATCCTGAAGAAAACATCGAGGCTGTAACGAAAATGTCGCTGCAGTTCCTCGCCGAAGCGATCGGGCAATGCCCGGCCGGACTCGAACAGAGCACAAACAGGGATATCGTTTTTGCCGTGCTTGGCTTCCAGTACGGCGCCGTACAGAGCGCCGCGTATGTTGCCGGACTGGATGAAGATGTCACTTCCGGTATCGCTGAGGATGTCGTCGGAAGAATCAACGGTATGGACAGGGAAACTGTGTCGAAATTCCTTGACCTGATGCCGATGCTCGCCAAAAAGGACTATCCCCCGATCGGCATCGGCGGCAAGGCAATTATCAGTTTTTACAATGCATCCACGGACGAGGAAAAGCTGACGACGGCAGGTTCATTACGGAAAATACTCAGACAGATCGACGAAGCAATAATTGAAAAATCAGGAAACGCTCATAGTTTTGAGAAAACCCCCTGAAAGGATCAAGCGTGCTGACTGTTTCGATGAGCGGCATCGACATACAGTTCGAGGTACTTTGACGTGATGTCGTTTTGTGAAAACAGTTTGATGTGCCGCCGCATCTTTCCGCCACCTTCGAGCACACCGTGCGGATCGTCAAGGTCACACCCTCGTCCGAACTCGACACTGACATGCTCCTTGTATGCGAATACGCCGCAGAACTGCGCATCATCCGAAAACATGAACCCTCCATACATCACCCGCTCTGAGGCATCGGGCACAACGCTGCAGATCGCGCTTCTCGCAGCCTGAACCAGCTTGTATCCAGCTGGATTCGTAGTCTCCAGCTCACGCAGCAGACGTTCCACCTTCTCATCGCTCATAGTCGGTTATCTTTATTCACGTTTTAACGTTATTCCAGGGTTCCTCTGCCAGCGCGCAAAGGTATCGATGGGCGTAGAGCTTGTCGACTCTTGAGAGTTCACGCAACTGGTCAAAGGAAATCTCCGGTATCCCGTATTGACGACGAATATGATCGATCATCGACAGCCACAAATACGCGGTCATCTCGGCATCTGCCAGCGCGCGGTGAAACGTTCCGGTCTCCGGGATACCCGCATGAGACACCAGTGTCTGTAACGTATGATTCGGCGAATCCTGATACACCCTTCTTGAAAGAAGCAGAGAGCAGCAACAGGAGCCTTCATATTTCCGGTTCGCCCGTTTCAGCTCGGAATCCAGAAAACGCCTGTCGAATGACGCATTGTGCGCGACGATGTTATGATCGGCGATAAATCCTGAAAACTCAAGCATCACCTCTACGCAACAGGGCTAGACTTTCAGCATCTCGTTGGTAATGCCCGTATACCCCTCGATAAACGGGCTGATCCGGAAACCGGGGTTCATCAGCCGTTGAAAACGGTCGACAATCCTCCCCTGCTCGAGAAGCACCGCACCTATCTCGATAGCCCGGTCACCATACTGAGGAGACAGGCCCGTCGTCTCAAAATCCAACACTACAACTGTATCCACCAGCGACCGCTGCATTGAATTATTACCGGTTATCGTTACACAAACAAAAGAAAACAACTCAGAAAATGCCGTTCAATAAAAGCAAAATACCACTTTCAGCCTTGAACGTTGATGCGTCAAATCTTTATCCTCAAGATTTCATCACCTCTTATCTATTGCCTGATTCTTATGAATTGCCTTATAAGGAGATGGGTATTTTTCGGACAATAAATATAATGTATTTACAGTGTCCCGTTAGCTCTTGCAGCTGATCTACCCTAATTCAGTTCCGATCAAGAAATAAATCGATAGAATATTTATAGGGCTATTCACGAGAAACTTGACAGGTGATTGCTCATCGGCTCATAGCGTATTGATGAGCAAAATAATCAACGTTACAGAAGTACGGAGACAGAATTCGTTTCTTTTTTTCAATACATTGATTTGTCTTGCCACTTACCACAATCCAAATGTTCAAGGATACCAGAGTTCTTATGCCAGATCAGGAGAACCGGACAGATAAAAACCGGCAGGGAGCCAGACAAGTAGAAGTTGAAATTGGCTTCGGCGATGGAGACTATCTGATCAGGAGAGCTTCAGAATGCCCGGAAAGAATGTTTATCGGTATCGAAAAAAAAACATCCCTGGTAACAAAAGTTTCAAAAAAGGCCGTAAGCCTGAACCTTTCCAATATCCGGATTCTTCGTTCGTGTGCTAAAGACGCCTTCTCCGATCATTTCACGACCGGGTCGGTTTCCAGGGTATATGCGCTCTTTCCCGATCCCTGGCCGAAAAAAAAGCACATCAAATACCGGCTGTTTTCATCACCATACCTGCGGCTGCTCAATAACAGACTCTTGTTCGGCAGCGAAGCCATAATTGTAACTGACAGCGAAGCGTATCACCAATGGATCCTCAAGCAAACCCCGGGCACCGGCTTTGAAGTCGAAAACGACACCATCCCTCCACAGTTCGACACCAAATTCGAACGAAAATGGGTAGAACAGGAGTTCAGAAGCTTCTTTCGGATAATTCTCAGGAAAATCGAGCACATAGACACCTGAAACAACAAACCTGACCGCAACACGACATATCTCTGTCAGAAGGGGGAACGTTATTCACTGGTTACACGTACCAGCGTAATCATCGCAGGGCCTTTATGGATTCCGCATCAAGTGCGGAATGACTTAGAAAAAGAAAATGGAGGACGTTCACAATTATTTACACTTCCAGAACAATCAACTGACACGAGAGCACCTCCAAAACACGCGACTGGCGGCAACTTTTTTGGATAACAGTACGTTATTGCGTACGATTAGAAAAGAAAGGAGCGATCATCATTATGAACATACTCAATGTCACGGAAGCCCGATCAAAGCTTTACAGCTTGATCGATGAAACCGCAAACACCCATATTCCTATCATCATCAAAGGAAAACGAAGCAATGCCGTCCTGCTGTCAGAAAGCGACTGGAACGCAATCTCGGAAACGTTGCATCTGATATCAATCCCCGGTATGCGGGAATCTCTCAAACAAGGGATGAGCGAAGATATTTCTGAATGTTCGGAAACCCTTGACTGGTGAACTGGAAACTCGTTTACACCAGACAGGCGCAAAAAGATGCAAAAAAAATTGCCTCTTCAGGGCTGAAACCCAAAGCCAAAGAACTTTTGAAAATCCTTGCCGAGAATCCCTACAGCAACCCTCCGACATACGAAAAACTGGTTGGCGACCTGCAGGGAGCATACTCACGTCGGGTCAACATCCAGCACCGCCTCGTGTACCAGATCCACGACAAGGAAAAAACCGTCAAAGTTCTCCGTATGTGGACCCACTATGAGTAGATCAGCGTCTCTAAAGAAACAGACCAGAGAGACGTCGAATATGGATTCCGTGCGTTCCCTCAGAGCCACTCTAAAAACGCAAAGCACAACCGAGATGATACGACGCAGGGGCATTGGTTTCTCGTTTGTCGTTGCCGCTGCTGTAGACTTCACGATCGTCATACCATGTTTTGCCGTATCGGGCGGAGAGCTTGAAATTCTTGAGAAGATCGAGCGAAACAACCGCGAAAGCGGCCTGTCCCTCTCCATAGTAGGATTTCAGGGTAAAGACCAGCGGCAGGTCATCTTCATAGACATAGATCGCAGAGTCGAAGTCATCGGTAAAGAAACGAGTGTAGCGGGCCTTGAAGGTGACAGGATCCTTGCGTATCGTCGCCTGCTGATAGAGCAGCCACCCTTCGGAATGGTCATCACCATCGGGATACTTTCCATCCACAAACTTGATCTCTCCCCTTGTCTTGAGCGTCAGCCACCTGGAAACTTTTCCGATAAGGTCAAGGCGTGCGCGGTTCGACCTGAAGGGAACCGGCTGGTAATATTCACGACCTGATCCGTCCTCAAGTTTTTTGGCCTCTTCCTTGTACTGGTTCTGCAACAGAAGTTCCGCAGTCAACACAGGCGACTGTTTCCAGGCGAGAAATATTTTTGCTTCGTCCCCTGTTGATGGTAACCGGTAGCGGCTGCTGAGTTCGGGAAACCTGAAAATATCGTAGTAGGCCCCCATACGAAGATTCTTCAGGAGTTTTGCTTCAAGACCGATATAATAACCTTCCTCGTTTGAGGCGTCATCTGCGCGTTCAGCAAAAGCGCCTGCGAAGGGGGAAAAGTACAGGTTATGATAATCTCTGACCACAAGTACGGTGCGGATGTCATCAGTCAAAGGAAAACGCACACCGCTGATCCAGGAGAGCTGAGGATCCTTGCCGGTCACAGCGGCTTCCGCGAAAACATTTACCTTTCCTATGAGCAGGTCCGCCTCGACACCACCCATATCGAGCCATTCCCCGCTGCCGCCGATATCTTCAAGGGGTATCGAG
>JAPHUN010000308.1 GCA_026193435.1 Chlorobium sp. | reverse complement strand
GGAACAGAACCATAGGCGACTACCATGACAGAGGCCTGTGGACTTATTTTTCCTTTCCGGGCAGAGGCGATACCTACTCGAGCATGAAGTGGGAGTGGTGGCACTTCGACGCGACCAAAGAGTACGGGAACATCTACAGGATGAAAGACAAGCAGTTCGAGACCCATGTTGACAGTGAAAATGTCAATTACGACTTCCTGATGGGATGCGACCTGGATTTCGATCACGAGCAGGTGAGAGGCGAGGTGCACTACTGGGGAAAATGGTATCTCGACACCTTCGGCATGGACGGCTTTCGCATCGACGCGGTCAAGCACATCCGCTCGTTCTTTTTCAAACACTGGCTGGACGACATGAGACGCCACGCGCAGAAAGAGCTGTTCGCGGTGGGAGAGTACTGGTCGTCGGATCTCGGCCGACTTCTCAGATATATCAAAGAGACCGAAGGCCGGATGCACCTCTTCGACGTGCCGCTGCATCAGAATTTCCATCACGCATCAAAGGCCGGAGCCGGCTACGACATGGGCTCCATCCTGAACAATACGCTGGCCAAAGAGCATCCCTCGCTCGCAGTGACCATCGTCGAGAATCACGACACGCAGCCCCTGCAGAGCCTCGAATCCCCCGTAGAGTCCTGGTTCAAACCGCTCGCCTATGCCATCATCCTCCTGCGGGACGAAGGATATCCCTGCGTCTTCAGCGCAGACTACTTCGGAGCGGCATACGAGGACAAGGGCCACGAGATCCGGATGGATTCCCACCGCTGGATGATCGACCTGTTCCTGAACGCGAGAAGCAAGTGCACCTTCGGTCACCGCCGCGACTACTTCGATCACCGTCACACCATCGGCTGGACCTTTCAGGGCGACGCAAAGCACAAAAGCATGGCGGTCGTCATGACCAACGGCGCCGACGACACGAAATGGATGGAAACCGGCAGGCCGCACCGCACCTACCGCGACCTCACCCGTCACATCGATGAATCGGTGGTGACCAACGAATGGGGATGGGCCCCGTTCAGGACGCTCGGGGGGAAGGTGTCGGTATGGATGGAGGAATGACTTCGGTCATGGCAAGCAGGAAGCAACCATACTCAGATGGGTCTCGACAATTTTCATACTTCTCAAGTCGTTTCTGCATGTGATAGTCGGACAAAATGCTCAAAACCTTTTCTTGCTCTTTTTTGCCTCGATAGGTAATCGAGGGCGAAGGTCCAGCGCATGCACATGCAAGCGAAGTCCTCCCACATTGTTCATAATTCGTTGCGCCTCGTCACGGAGCAATTCAATTAGAGTGCCAAAATCAATACGGGAATCGCGATCAGGGTGTTTCCACTTCTTGTCCTTGGCGAGCGTTATCAAGAAGCATCCTGATTGACGATTTTCAGGGGCCATGTATTTTTTTACAAGCTGGTTTTCTATCGTATTACGGAGCGCTTTTGCGGTATACTTTTTGTTAGCTAATTTTAATTCAATAACCGCTTCATGATCGGAAATGATTGAATGCAACCGAATATCGGTTTCTTTTTCATCACCTGTGACCGCTTCTTGATTCACACTGTACATGTCATTAGCTTGGATATTCAGCTCACGAGCAATTGCTCGACGCATGACTGTCTCCTCAGATATTCCAGCCCATAGAGCACGAGGTGATTCATCACTCAGTAACAGTTCATCAATATCCTCAAGTCGGCCAACCATGACGTTGAACATCGCTTCATTTGTCGATGGCGGCGCCTCAAATTTCGTATCAAGGGCTATTGCTTGTGTATAATCATAAATATCAATATCGATCTCCTCTGCCCATCGCTCTTCCGCAATTGCCAGAATTCTGCCTTTCAGATTCTTGAACAGCGGATCGGCTACTACTTCCAGTTTAGCCAACCAGGCCTTTTCACCTTTTGCATTGAGCAACGCCATCAGGATTGCATTACGAACCCACTCGGCATTATCGCGAGAGTCTGGGGAGTAAGCACCATCATGTTGAATATCTTCAGCAGGCCGGACATGCAGGTAGGACAACCTTAGAAGGCGAAGTAATAAGTCGGGTGTAAATTGTGAGTCATTCAGATTCAGCCCATTATCACGCTCTCCGAAAAGAATACCGAACCATGTGACCGCCTCACTGTATTGTGCAGGGATGATTTTTTCTATCCTTTTTTCAAGTGCATCGACTCCTCGCTTGGCATCGAGTAGCATAAGCGCAGGCATCCAAACAGCAGCAAATGATAACGGAATGTCCTCACGCAAACGCCGCTTGGCAATAGAGCATATTTGGTTCCGTATTTCCAAATCACCATGTTTAACCAGTATCTCGACTACCATTTTCAATCGTCGTACTTCACCTTCTCCTTTTTCACCCTCACAGATAACATTGCTATTTGCTTTGAGCCAAGTCCAAAGACGCGGCAAAAACACTTTGATAACGCTATTGGCTGCATAACCGATACTCTGTAACAACATTGAGTGCCACTGTGCATCTGTCGGACTGTTCAGCTCCCAAGTAAGTTCCTCGCCAAGCGTTGCATCTACCGCATCGGGATGCACACACACCAAAGCATCCAGCCATAATGGTAATCCGTTGAGCTCCATGAGGACATAACGAGCAGCGAGCTGGGCCTCTTTTTCAGAAAGCCGGCTTGCCCACTGTGGATCTTCAGCTTCAGCATATATGCCAGCAAGACCCTGGTTCCAGCGCACGAGTGTAGTCCCTCTCGATTCATTCGGGCGCTCACTCGGCAATGTCGGAAAATCATTTCTCCATTGTTTCATCAAGGCGAGGCGTAGCTGATCTGCCGTTTCCTTGTCAAATTGTGTTTCAATGAACCGCCGATTCCATTGCTCATTACCAGCCTGATTCATTACATGCCACAGATTCCATGCTGTATTCTCACTTTTCTCAGCTGAAAAAACCGTATCACAATCTTCTGTAACCTCACGCCATAACCCAACCCAACTCTCAAAAGCTTTTTTTTCTGTTCTTTCCTGTTTTTGCTTGCGCTGTGCATCTTGAATTTCAATACGCCTGTTTTCTTGGTCATTCTTTGCAAATTTATCACGGCTTTCCTCAATCATAGCAAGCAGTTCAGGTCTGTCAGAAACCATGGGGATTAGGCCTGCAATGAGATCATACTTTTTTTCTTGTCCGACTATAAGCCGGATTGCAGCTTCCAGAAGTAGTGAACGGTCAGCGAGAGAACGTGCGGCATCAGTAAGCAAACTCTCGATCCAGTCTTTATCACGAACATAATCGAGTTGAAAACTGTAATCTCGAAAAGCAATCGCGTACAAGCGCTCCCAGGGATCATCAATCGGGTGAACAGACTGAAGCATGGTATCCACTGTCCAAAAAAGCTGTTCTTGATACTTGGCAGGCAAGTCTGCAAGCATTTGACCGAGTTGTTTGAAAACCTCATCATGCTCAGTATTTGGATCGCATAGCCGAAGTGCGAGCGCACTTGGCTGGAGCCAGTCAACGATTCGGCCGGTTTTCAATCCACGAACGCATGCTGCGGCAAGCGCACTGCAAGCATATGAATGGTTTGAAATAAAATGAGGCCGAATACTCTGCCAACACAACCCGTCTGAGAGCAGTTCAGACAACAGATCACGCAACTCATTCAAGGCGAAACAGTTCAATTCAGCTTCTGAAATCAAACGAGTCAGTTCCCAGCTAAGCATGTCGATATCTCTTTTCACCTTGACTTCCGCAAGAATCTTGCAGAATTGCTTAGCAGTAAGATACTTGGGGAAAAGAAAATATAGCGCACCCCGAGCAATCCTGTCAGGCAGTGTGCTTGCACTTTCTACAATTTCGGCAACTACAGCTTCCAGACGCGGATCATCGAGCTGAACCAACGCCTTCAGGGCATGAAGACGTTCACCATTCGAAGAGCTGCTGTTTCGGGCTGAATCATAGGCAATATCCGAACATTCCGAAATCCGACCCATACCAATCATATCCAGCAAGAGTTCACGAATTTCCTGATTCTCGATACCGGCACTCCAGAGGCGATTGATTTCCGATGCAAGTTCTGGTGATGCAAAGCGGTGTATCTGAATTTGGGGAATCTCCAGACCACGCCAACCGCCTTTGCCATAGCGTTCGACATATGCGCGAAGGGCCTCGGCTCTCTGGGAAGTCGTCAATGATTCGGGATCGCCCTCGGATAATAGTACCGCAGGTTCATGATCACGGAGCAACTCAAATATCATGCTCTCCTCAAGTGCGAGCCATCCGGCAACAGGCCTTTTCGATGGGCGAACAATGGTCTTGCCTTTTGTTTCTGCGAATATCAGTTGTTTCAGGGCTCGTGCTTTAATTCCTTTTTTTCGCCTATCCGAAAGGCGCTTTGCTGCGAGATATTCGGCCACTGATCGATGATGAAACCGTACCCGCCCGTAATTGGCAAATCCGAACAGAGGCCGTTCCAGCAATACCTTTATTTCTTCAGAATTCCAGTCGGAAAGAATTGTCGCAGGGTCGAGGGCAACATCATCTCCAATAGTATCCTTCGCAGCATCATGCCTGGCAGTAAAACGACGAGTTACCAGCATGGCTAGCGCAAGTCGACTTGCACCATCAATCGCCTTATCCATAGAAAGAACGCATGGCTCCTGGCGGTCATCACGAGGCTTCAGCTTGATGCGAATATTGGTATAGACCTGCTCTGCATGTTTGCGAATGCGTTTTTCGACTCGCCAATCCTCACAGAGTTCGATCAAATCCTGTGGGCGGCGAGCGAATTCTTGGGCGTTATTTTTCCGAAGGGAATCAAGAAGTTCGTGGGGGTTATCGATATTCTGTTCATGGGCAAACACCATGATATCCTCGTCAGACAATGGCAAGAGCGCTACTGTACGAAAATCAGGGGGCGATTCATCGTCTTTTCCATCTGTCTGTTTAGCGCTACCGTGCATTGCGATTTGAGCAAAAATCTCGCCACTGCCATCGCCGCCCTGTTGAAGTGGAACCTTAAGAATTTCGTGAACGAGATTTATGTCAAAGGAGGTCGGTCTTGTCGTTATTACGATCCGTGCTCGTCCCAACTGATCGAAAATGCCTTTACGTAGATTAACAAGTGCCTGTTTGAATGAGCCCTGACTTATTTTCAGTTCATCGATTGAATCAAGAAAAAAAGTTGCGATATCCGATTGAGAATCAATCCATTCTTTGAGACGTTCTTCTTCTTCGCCAACCAGCATTTCAGGCAACTTGCATTTTGCCAGTTCACTCAACTCCAGAAAAAAAGCAGGTTCACCTTTCCCCCAAAGAGCTTTTTGTTGTTCTCTGCATTCATGCGTTTTGCCTGCACCTGCCTCGGAAATAATCAAGATGCGTTTCGATTTCAGTAAATCCTGCCAGCCAGTATCTCTAATGCTGGCTAATGCCGAAAGATATGACTGCTGATCGGCCTTGTTAATATCCTCCGAAGGTATGTCCTGAAACGTTCTTTTAATTGTCATCTGAAATAAGCTTAAGATCAGAAAGCTCTTTATTTCGAGCTACTTAGCGCTATAGAATATATACCAAAACACACTTCAAAAATGAATAAGGTAAATTGTAGTAAGACCGTTTCAGAAAATCGATACGTAGCTTTTTGATCTGATCAATCGCCAAAAAGCATACGACTCTCGTATCGAAACTCATACCTGAATCGGAAAAAATTCCGGCAACAGGAATGCAAAGAAAAAATGCTATGCGGCAAAACTCAGCTTATGCCTTGACATTGGAGGCCAGGGTATAGGCATAGATAACCCCCTCATTCAATGCATGTAACTATAAGGCATAAAAATACGTATCATTAAACATGCAATTATAATGTAGATGGTACAATCAGGATGGGGAAAAAGCAAGCCAGTATAAAATACCATGCATCTCAAACGGATGAGCATGAACCCGGTTCCGATGGAACGGTGCTGAAAAATTTGCTGGGGCTGAAAACAAAAGATGAAATTGATGCTGCCGAGATCAAGGCATATGCTCAGGCGTTTCAATTCACCATGAGCAATTTCACCCCTGATCAGCAACTCACGGTTTCGGATATCGACGCTATTCACAAGCACTTTTTCGGCTCGATCTATTCCTGGGCGGGAATGCATCGAGTAGTCAACCTCACAAAAAACGGGTTTACCTTTCCTACCGCACAGTTTTTAGAACAAACGCTGCAAACGTTCGAAGAAACAATCCTCAAGCCTAACACGCCTTGCGTCGGAAATAAAGAAGAGGTTTTACAAAAGATAGCGACCGTTCATCTGGAATTGCTTTTCATCCATCCTTATAGAGAAGGAAACGGCCGAACAGCGAGATTAGTCGCGACCATGATGGCTATTCAGGCAGGATATAACGGATTCGACTGGAAAGTCGTCGAAAAACGCTTTGACGAATATGTTTCTGCTATTCAGCAGCTAAACCTTACGCTTATGACGGATCTTCTTCGGGGTGCCTTGCTGGAATGAAGCCTTTCCCTTTACCCATTTATCGAGAACCGGCCGTGCGTTTCTTATCCCCTCTATGCTTGAAGAAGTGATAACCTCCCGAAAAAGCATTTCCTTCATCCCTGCTTCTGTCCGAAGCTTTTGATGACTTTGCGCAAGCGTCTGTTTCATTTCAATATTTTGATTGCCAATCAACCCCAGTAGTTATAATATAACTCTTCACAACCATCCGGTAAAAAACCATCCGGTAAAACGTCCCTTTCCTTACTCACTCATCAACTTCTTTCTACCCGTGGCCAGGGCCTTGATGTCAATGGTAAGGATGTGGCCAATAGCAGGAATCTACCAAACTTTTAAGGTCTCATGACCCACAAAATCCGGTTCAAGAAGCAATGCCTGCAATGCACAAGGCCAGATCATGATCAACACGCCGACAGCCATGCAGATGATACCGTTGAACGAACTTGTAAAAAATTACCGGCTCCCGTCCCATCTCAGCAAAGATCATACTATCTCAAGTGAACAAATCACCATCATCTGTCTTGGCGAATTATTGACGAATTTATAGCTTATCAAAATCCTGTAATGCCCTAAACCGTTGCTCAAAACCTCCAAATACAATACCAACAACTGTGACTTGTCACCTCTTTACAGAACCCGGCTGATTTTGCGATCAAAGAAGCATTGAATGCGAAATAGCTCTGCGAACCGTAAACGATTGTGTTCACCTTGACAGTCAGATGGATATCTTGTAAGAATAAATTGAAAAACATGTTATGGCCAGCAATAACATGTCGGGAGAGAAAATCATAATGACCCACAATTCGCAGAGGTTCTTTGAAGTTGTTTCCGACCTGTTTCATCCGATATCGAATGCAGGAATCGCTTTTTTCCTGTTGACAATGTTTGCCGGAAGCAACGACATAGTGATGAAAACGATCTATTTTGTCATCGCGCTTTCATTCTCGGTGATAATTCCCTTCCTCTATATTTTCTCTCTCAAGAGGAAAGGGCATCTTGAAACGGTCGACATTATGGAAAGGATGCAACGCCTGAATCCCTTCGCGTTCAGCATTTTCAGCTATTTCGCAGGCTTTATTGTACTCAGGCTTGTAGACGCCCCTCTCCATGTTCAGGGGCTCATGTTCTGTTATGGCTCAAATACATTGCTGGTGATGCCGGTTACCCGGTGCCGGAAAGTCAGCGCTCATACGACAGGAATGATATATGCAGCAGAGACTACCTGGAAGGTGTCGGCAAAGAAACGGCAAGGAGCTGTTTCGGCTCGATTTCAGAATAACATTAAATAGAAGCATTCATGATTCCCACATTCTGGCTTCGATGGCTGTATCTTGTCATCCTCGGCGTCATGCTGTTCGGAGCGAGCATGGTTATCATGCCGGAAGTGGCAAGGGATCTCTTCAGTCTGTTGTTCTATTCTTCTCCCGGAGAATTTCAGGCGAGATATCCGGTGGATGCAAATGGATATATCATGTTCGCCCACGGTGTCCTTGGGGCAACCTTGCTCGGATGGGGCGCGACAATGCTCCTGATCCTCAAGGGGCCGTTCCGGCGTTGCGAACCCGGCGGCTGGATGATGCTCACTGCCCCCCTCATCCTCTGGTTCGTAGCAGATTCGGCTTTTTCCCTCTACACCGGTTTCTGGCAGAATGTGCTCCTCAATGCGGTACTACTTCTGCTTTTCGGCATCCCACTCCTCGCAACTCGAAAATATTTTTTATAGCACCTCTGCTACCGTTCTGCATATTCCCTATGGAGCGAAATACCGGTTTGTAAATCGTAGCGCCACCCCTTAGATTTGCAAAATCAGATATTGACAAAGCCCTGCAAGAAGACGCAGGGCTTTGTCAGTAAACAGGCTATTGTTGAACAGCATGGTCGTCAGAACTTCTCAGCGCACCGATTCCAGCGCCGCAATCCGCGATTCAAGGGGTGGATGGCTGCTGAAAAGTGCCATCATACCGCCCCCGGCAATCCCGCTGGCAGCCATTTCCTTCGGCAACTGACCCGCCTGGAGACCGCCCAGCGTCCGTAGCGCGTCGATCATCGGACGTCGATCACCCATCAGCTTCGCCGCACCCGCATCCGCCCGGAACTCACGCTTGCGTGAAAAGTACATGACGACGATGCTCGCCAGAACGCCGAACACGATTTCAAAGGCAATACTGCTGATCCAGTAGCCGATACCGGGCCCAGTCGACTCCTCATTATCGCCGCGAAGAAAGTTATCGACCAGATACCCAAGAGCGCGAGACAGGAAAATCACGAAGGTATTGACAACCCCCTGTATCAGCGTCAGGGTCACCATGTCACCGTTTTCAACATGAGCGACCTCGTGAGCCAGAACAGCCGCAACCTGCTTGCGATCCATGCTTTGCAGCAGCCCGGTCGAAACAGCCACCAGCGATTTCGATTTGCTGGCGCCGGTGGCAAAAGCATTAGGAGCTCCGTCGTAGATAGCTACCTCAGGCATAGGCAACCCTGCTTTTTTGGAAAGCTGTCTCACCGTATCCACCAGCCATGCCTCGTCCTCGTTGCCCGGCCGTTCAATAACCCGTGCGCGAGTGCTCCACTTCGCCATGGTTCTGGACATCAACAGCGAAATAAAGGCGCCGCCGAAGCCTATCAGGGCGGCAAACGCCAGCAGCATGCCCATATTCAACCCGTTGGCGGTCAAAAAGCGGTCGACACCCAGAATACGGGCTGTGATTGACAGCACCGCGATCACCGCCAGGTTGGTCAACAAAAAAAGAACCACTCGTTTCATTCAGATACTCCTGTCTATATTTTTTTGATCAGTTGTTTTGAAGAGAACCAGTCGTTTCGTCATCACCTTGCGGCAGGACTT
>JAPHUN010000310.1 GCA_026193435.1 Chlorobium sp. | reverse complement strand
TGCAGAACTGAGCCTCACTCAGGAGGAGGCAGATACCATCGGGAACTTTATCGCAGCAATGCCTGAATAATCCAAGGGCACCTCTGTTAATTGTCGTGAGTGACCTGAAGACAAGGTGGATGGAGCGCAGAAACCGGAGAGTACAAAAGGCACATGAGGATTTTGAGCACCGCACAACGAAGTATTCGGGACGAGAAACAAATTAATTGAGGTGCCCCAACCCTCTGATTTTAGCTATGAAAGCATCCTTTTACGAAAAGAAACTCAAAAGCCTGTTTTCCTCGGCGGGCATAACCGTTGACGGGACGAACCCCTGGGATATCAGGGTGCTGGATCAACGATTCTACAAACGGGTCATCACGGAATCGCATCTCGGCATCGGGGAGTCTTACATGGACGGCTGGTGGGAGTGCGACGCGCTTGACGAATTCTTTTACAAGGTGCTCAGGGCGAAACTTGATAAAAAAGTCTCCCAGCTCACCCGCACGCTCAGCAATATTGCCGGAATAGTGGTCAACCTGCAGAACCCGTCAAGGGCTTTCCATGTCGGAGAAACCCACTACAACATCGGCAATGACCTCTATGAAGCCATGCTTGACCGGCACATGCTCTACAGTTGCGCGTACTGGAAAGATGCCCAAAACCTCGATTCAGCACAGGAAAACAAGCTCCGTCTGATTTTCAACAAGCTACGGCTCGAACCAGGAATGAAGGTACTCGACATCGGCTGCGGCTGGGGCGGCGCGGCACGGTTTGCCGCGGAGCACTACGGTGTAACCGTTACCGGCGTAACCGTATCGAGCGAGCAGAAAAAGAAAGCAGATGAACTGAGCAAGGACCTGCCCGTCGATATCAGCCTTATTGATTACAGAAACATTCGCGGCAGCTACGACCGCATCTATTCCATAGGCATGTTCGAGCATGTCGGCGTAAAAAACTACCGGCGTTTTTTCGAAATCACCTCTGACTGCCTGAAAGAAGATGGCCTGTTTCTCCTGCACACCATCGGCAGCAGACGCTCCTCTTCCAACACCGACAAATGGACCCACCGCTACATCTTTCCCAACTCCATGCTCCCGTCTGCCAAACAAATCGCTGCCGCGAGCGAAGGTCTGCACGTCATGGAGGACTGGCATGCGTTCGGCAACGATTACTACAGAACGCTCAAGGCCTGGCATGAAAATTTCGAGCGCCACTGGCCCGCCCTGAAGCACGCCTACGACGAAAGATTCTACCGTATGTGGAGATACTACCTCCTCAGCGCCGCAGGCTCCTTCCGCGCCAGAAACGTCCAGCTCTGGCAGGTTCTGTTTTCAAATGAGGGAATTACCGGTGATTATTACGTTGATCGGGAGTATTCAAGCATACTCAACAGAAGCTAAAACACGCTACCGGAAAAAAAAGAATTCTCAGGCAGAGTAGAGAGTGCTTCAGAGCCTCGGCATACTGTTGGCTCCTGACTGGTCAATCCGGATCGTCGATATCCGGAAGGTCACACATATCGGGGATATCGTCGTGCAGCACCGCGTGAACCTTTTCCATTTCCTCCGCAGATGTCACCACAGAAACAGGAACAGAGACTTCAGACACAGGATGAGGAGAAGCTGAAGAAACCGGCGACGCAGGCTGTGACATAAACAGGGAAAGCTGGCGGGATTGCCTCTGCGCCTCAGCCTCCTCCAGGCTTACCCCGGCCCAAGCGGTTACAGCAGTGTCAGATGCATTGGCACTGAATCCTGAAGATACTTCATCCTGACCGGCAGACGACTGCATGACAACAGAACGTCGCAACGGTGCCGGAGCATGTGCTCCACTTCTCATAAAATCACCCATCTCACGCTCCAGCGATTCCTGAACGGCATCCTCCACATCATTGCGGATAGTCTGTATCAACCGTACGGAATTACCCTGATGCTCGGCCATCTCGCGGCGCAGGCCGCTCACAGCCTTTTCGATCTCAGCGCGCTGGCGGGCGGGCCATACAGTAAACATCAGAACGAGAACAGCTACAAGCAGAATCAGTATGATCAACAACAGGACAGTCGTCATCGACATCGGCATCGCTCCTTTTTCATTGCTCTACATGAGCGCCCCGCTCATCGGCCGGCCGGTACTGAAAAACCTTACAGGGAATACCTCATGACACCCTGAAGAGAGGAGACTCCAATCAATTTATACTTTTTACATACTTTGAACAATTAAAACAGGAACGTTGTGCAGATACTGCATTGGTGATTTCTGTTACCATACTAATCAAACCTAAGTTAAGCGATTGTTGAGCATGCTGTAGATGCAAGGCACAGGGGACGCCGCTGTAGTGGACTACCGCAAGTTCCCTGTAACGAAGCAGATGCAGCATGACCGAC
>JAPHUN010000034.1 GCA_026193435.1 Chlorobium sp. | reverse complement strand
TGCTCGGGCTACGATTGCCCGGTCTTCCGCTGAAAGCTGTTCGAGCCCCAGCATCGCGATAATGTCCTTGAGCTCGTTGTACTGCGCGAGCACTTTCCTGATATCGCGGGCCAGCGCATAATGTCGTTGACCGGCGACAACAGGACTGATCATCCTGGACGCGGACTGCAAAGGATCGAGTGCAGGAAAAAGCCCTTCACTGGCGCGCTTGCGGGAAAGTACGATGGAAGAGGAAAGATGGGAAAAGGTATGAACCGCTGCCGGGTCCGTAAAGTCATCGGCAGGCACGTATACCGCCTGTATGGAGGTAATAGAACCTGTTCCCGTGTTCGCAATCCGCTCTTCGAGCTTCGACAGCTCCGTTCCCATTGTAGGCTGATACCCCAGCCGGGAGGGCATCTGACCCATCATCCCGGATATCTCGGAACCAGCCTGGATAAAACGGAAAATATTGTCGATCAGGAGGAGAACGTCCCGGTGCTCGTCATCTCTGAAATACTCGGCCATCGTCAGCGCGGCGTGACCGACGCGAAACCTGCTGCCGGGCGGCTCGTTCATCTGTCCGAACACCATGACCATGTTATTCAAAACCCCGGCATTGCTCATTTCACGGTACAGTTCCTCACCTTCACGGCAGCGCTCACCGATACCGCAGAAAAGACTTACCCCTCTATGGTGACCCACCATATTGTGAATCATCTCGGTAAGCAGAACGGTCTTTCCGACACCGGCCCCGCCGAACAACCCCGCTTTACCGCCTTTTTCCAGAGGGACAAGCAGATCGATAATCTTGATACCGGTTTCAAAAATCTCTGAATGAGTAGAGCGCCTTGCCAACGGCGGCGGGTTCTGATGCACCGAACGCCAATGAATACCCTCTGGGGAATCCCTGCGATCTATCGTGTTACCGAACACATCGAACATTCTTGAAAGAATGCCCTTTCCTACAGGCGCTTTAAGGGGGGAACCCGAATCATATGCCGGCATACCGCGCGAAACACCTTCGGTTTCGGTCAGGGCGATCCCCCGGACATGACGTGAATCGAGCTGGGTCAAGACCTCAAGAACCACCTCATTCTCCCTCCCGGTATACAGAATAGAATAAATAGAAGGGAGATGATCATCGAACGCGACATCGAGAACGCTCCCGCGCACCGAGACAACCCGCCCAACGTTCATGTCTTCTTTTATAATTCCCATAAAAGCCGTACCCTGAATGAGAAATAACAAGCCCGCGGATCAGCAAACAGCCTCTCTTTACAGTATACGAATTTAGGGATTAATACAGCACCAGCCTCTTTTTCCCATACAGGAGACTTCCTGTATCAGAGAACTTTCACCTTCAAGTGAGCGCGCCCTGCCGGGCGCACAAAGAAAAAGGCGATTACGGAAGGTTCCGTAATCGCCTTTTGTGTCGGGGTGGCGGGACTCGAACCCACGACCTCTGCGTCCCGAACGCAGCACTCTACCAGCTGAGCCACACCCCGATTGTAGATCTTATTCCTGCTTACCGTGCCCTTGGGCAGACTCGAACTGCCGACCTTTAGTTCCGGAAACTACTGCTCTATCCACTGAGCTACAAGGGCAAGACAACCCGACGCTGAAAAACACCATCTTCTGCTGCCGGTTCACGCGATTCGGTACGGGAGAGTGAAGATAACATTTTCAGGTAAATATCCATTACGTAACCCTCTCATTCACGTTAAACTATCCCCCCGCCACGCGAAGAATCTCCTCGGAGGCAAGATTAGCGCTCATCACCGCTCCCCCCATCGAGTCGTAGTAGAGCTGCTGCGTAAATCCTCCCGCAAGGAAGAGATTGGAAACAGGCGTTTTCTGCGTCGGCCTGTACTGCTCCATATTCGGCAATGGAGCGTAGACCGACTGAGGAATTTTCACCAGTGTCGATTTAAGAATTTCAGCCCCTCTGGAGGTCTCAGGAAAGCAGCTCCGGATACTTCGATCAACCCTGTCAATAATCTCCTCTTTTGAAAGCTGCATCAGCTCCTTTGCGGGAGCCACACAGAACTCGAAGCGAGATCCGTCATTGTGAGGATTCCCTCGTAATGTTCTGTATTCAGGGGTTGTATTGGCAAGATCCGCGTAGACGGGTATCACGCCGTCTGGACTGAACAACACATTATCCTCCCCGGTAATCTTCCGGTCGTACCATATCTGTACAGATATCACCGGTACACCCTGGAGTTTTTCAAGGTCGCCGAAAAACGGATTGTCGCTCTTCAAATTAACCGGCAGGACCTTGTTGAGATTATGCACGGGCAGGGCGCAAAGATAATAATCCGCGCCAAGAATATCTCCATTGGACAGACGAACTCCTTGTATCTCTCCATCCTCATAGAGCAGTTCTTCCGCCGCTTTTCCCGGCAGGAACTCAACCCCCCTGCTCCCGGAATATTCATACAAAGGATTGATAAGATGATCCTGCGGCGAACCTTTGAGAAAACCCATACATGAGGCGTCCGGAATACGAAAAAACACCTCTGTGACGTCAAGTATGATCTTCGCGGAGATCTCTTCCGGAGGAATAAACTTGAGCGCAAGGGCCATAGGTCTGAACATTTTCTCAAGAAGACGATCACCGAACTTGTGCTGTTTTGCCCATGCAGTGAAGGTCTGATGGTCCTGGGTGGGAGGATATTTGTCCTTCTTGACGGCAAGGGGCACCAGCGATTTGGCAAAAGAGAGCATTTCACGAAACCTGAAATAGCCGTTATTGACAATTGCCGGCACCAGGTGAAGCGGACTTGGCATCTCCCAGGTATTGAACGTGAAGCTGTCTCCCCCGGAAAGCGTATAGGTCAGCTTATGATCTTTCCAGAGCACTGACTGATAGGTACCTATCTCCCTCATGAGATCATAGAGAACATCATATGCGCCAAAAAAACAGTGCGTGCCGGATTCTATCCAGTCCCCTTCCTCATCTTTCCATGAGGAAACTTTCCCTCCGTATATCGAACGTTTTTCAAGCAGTGTTACCGATAATCCCTGATCGATCAGACGCTTTGCGGCTGTAAGCCCCGCAAGGCCGCCGCCGAGAATCAGAACTGACTTGTTTTTTTCCTGCATAATAAATGATTACGAATAGAAAAGTGATCGTAAAAAATCTTGTACTTCCTGTGTGAACTGCCTCGCATTTCTATAACACCGAACGCCCCTCCATTGCCCTGGACAGGGTGGCCTCATCGATATATTCAAGTTCGGCACCCACCGGAATTCCTCTTGCTATCTTGGTCACCTCTATGCCGAGTGGCTTCAATAGCCTGCTCATGTACAGAACAGTTGTCTCCCCTTCCACTGTCGGACTGAGAGCCATGATCACCTCACTCACCTCTCTCCCGTCTTGCGGAGAGAGACGTGCCAGAAGCTCCTTGACCTTGATATCATCCGGCCCGACACCATCAAGTGGAGAGATGACGCCGTGAAGTACATGATAGAGGCCTCGATACTGAGCCGTTTTTTCAAACGCGAGAACATCCGAGGGTGACTCAACAACACAGATCTTCGAGAGATCACGGCCTTTACCCCGACATATCGAACAGGGGTCATCGCCGCGATCGGTAACATTCTGGCAAATTGAACAGCTGATCACCTTCTCCTTCACATCGGTAAGCGCTCTTGAAAGCTTTTCGACCTCTCCCGGCTTTTCCTGAAGAATATGCATAGACAGTCGCTGGGCTGTCTTACGGCCTATCCCCGGCAATTTCGCGAACTCCTCAATCAGTGCCTCAATCGCCGTTGAAGTATATCGCATGAATGGTCCTACTGGCCAATGTTAAAGTTTTTCAGCATATCTTCGCCTCCAAGCATCCCGCCTGCAGCTTTGGACAACTCTTCACGCGCAAGATCCGCTGCTTTTTCAAGCGCAGCGTTAACCGCCGCCACGACAAGATCCTGAACCATCTCGATGTCATCGAGAATCTCAGGGTCTATCGCTATGGACAGCACTTTCTGCTTTCCGCTCACTGTCGCCTTTACCATGCCTCCACCGGCATCACCGACTGCGGTTATCTTCTCAAGCTGCTTCTGCACGTCCTGCATTTTCGCTCCAGCCTGCTGGAGCTGCTTCATCATGTCATTGAAATTCGGCATTGCCATAATCATTCTCCCTCTTGGATAATTACCTGCGCTCTATAGTATCATGTCTGAATATACCGACAAACTGCTAACAGCATGGATTGTCCATTACTCTTTCCTGCGCAGTGCCAGGTATATCTTTTCAAGAATATCTTCAATTGCCAGATTATACTTACTCATCAGCTCATCCGGCTTCCCTGACTCACCGAACACATCTTCGACTCCAACCATCTCAATAGGCACCGGAATCGTTTCCGCGCACACATGAGCCACCGCGTCACCGAGACCATTATGAACCTGATGCTCCTCGGCGGTAACAATTGCACCGGTATCGTTTGCCGCACGGACAATAGCCAGCTTATCGACAGGCTTGATCGTATGCATATTGATCACTCGTACAGTAACCCCTTCTTTTTCAAGTATACGGGCCGCCTCGAGCGCTTGCCATACCATGATTCCACAAGCAATAACCGTTACATCTTTTCCAGAGTTCAGTTCGATTGATTTTCCTATCTCGAAACCATCATCATCAAGGGTGAAATCCGGAACAGAAGGCCTTCCGAATCGCAGATAGGCAGGACCTTCATGTTTGTGCAGCGCTTTCACGGCCCGTTTTGTTTCGCTGTAATCAGCAGGAACGACAACGGTCATTCCTGGCAATCCGCGCATGAGACCTATATCTTCAAGCATCTGGTGCGTCGCGCCGTCCTCTCCGAGAGTAAGGCCTGCGTGTGAGGCGCATATCCTGACATTGAGACGGGAATAGCAGATCGACTGACGGATCTGGTCGTACACCCTCCCTGAGGCAAAAGCTGCAAAAGTCCCGGCAAACGGTTTTTTTCCTGTAGTTGCCAGACCGGCGGCAATGGATATCATGTTCGCCTCGGCAATTCCGACCTGAAAAAAACGGGAGGGAAACTCTTTCTGAAAATGATGCATTTGGAGTGATCCGGTCAGATCAGCGCACAAGGCCACGACATCAGGATCCTGCCTGCCGATCTCCAGAAGGGCGTCACCAAATCCTTTACGGGTAGCGACTGATCCGCGCGAAACATATTTCACGGCCTCAGCCATGATGTTTTGTTCTGCCATTGCTAACAAAGAATAACGTAAATTTATAAAAGTACTTCCGAAGAATTCTACAATGTCGTGAAATGAAAAAAATTGAATATAAGCATACAGAAATAGCGGTAAAAAAAAAACTTGGACAGAACTTTCTCACCGATCAGAACATCTGCAGAAAAATTGTCGAGTCGGCACAGCTTCAGGAAAACGATCATGTTCTGGAAATAGGACCCGGATTCGGAGCGCTTACCACGGCAATTCTTGAGGTCGTCCCCCGTTTTACCGCTGTAGAAAAGGACAGGATTCTGGCAGAGTTCATCCGTAACGAGTATCCGTCAGTCAGGGTTATCGAAATGGATTTTCTGAAGATAGACCTTGAAGAACTGGCGTCCGAAGGCCGACTCAGGATCATGGGCAACATACCCTACTCAATTACCACTCCGATTCTTTTCAAGCTCCTCGATAACCGCCGGAACATCCTTTCTGAAACCCTGATGATGCAGCATGAGGTTGCGCGTCGTCTCGTCGCCTCTCCCGGCAGCAAAGAGTATGGCATTCTTGCCGTACAACTCCAAACGTTTTGTGACGTCACCTACCTGTTCAAGGTTAACAGAACGGTATTCAAACCCAGGCCGGAAGTCGACAGCGCTGTAGTACGCATCATTCCGAAAACAGCGATTTTTGATGCAGATGAAACCGGGTTCAGAAACTTTGTCCGTACCTCATTCGGGCAGAGAAGAAAAACACTGCACAATAACCTGAAAAAAAACTACGACCTCTCCATGGTCACCTCTATCGACCTCAAACTGCGTGCGGAATCGCTCTCCGTCGAACAGTTTCTCACGCTTTTCAAAGAGCTTCGACCGTTACCTGACTGAGTCCGCGTCCTGTTCCTCTTCGAGCAGCTGCATGTCTCAGCCATCTCCACCCGGAAAGCATCTGTTCAGAGTACAAACAATTGTTATACAACTATGGTTTTCAATCGATATTTTGTAAAATGACTGCTATGCTATTGTAATGACAACCCCCCGCTGTTTGATTAATTTTAAATAAGAGTCCGACATGCCGCTCTCCTACAATGACGTTTACAGGGAATCCATCGAACATCCTGAACAATTCTGGGCAGATGCCGCTGAAAAACTTCACTGGTACAGAAAATGGGACAAGGTGCTTGACGACAGCAACCCTCCGTTCTACCGCTGGTTTGCCGGCGGCACAACCAACACCTGCTATAACGCGCTTGACAGGCATGTTGACGAAGGCCGGGGAAATGATATTGCCGTCATCTACGACAGTCCGGTGACAGGTACAAAAAAAAGCTTTACCTACCGTGAGCTCCGGGATGAGGTGGCCCTCTTCGCAGGCGCGCTGCAATCAAGAGGGGTGCGTAAAGGAGATCGTGTCATCATCTACATGCCGATGATTCCCGAGGCACTGGTAGCCATGCTTGCCTGCGCCAGAATAGGAGCCATCCATTCGGTTGTTTTCGGCGGATTCGCGTCGCATGAACTTGCTGTCAGAATAGACGACTGTAAGCCGAAGGTTGTCGTATCGGCATCCTGCGGAATCGAGAGAGAGAAGGTTATTGATTATAAACGACTGCTGGATTTCGCCATAGAACTGGCTCACTTCAAACCGGAAATGTGTATTGTCCGTCAACGCGATCAGCTCAGAGCAAATCTGAATGAGGAAAGGGATCTTTCCTGGAAACAGGCCCTGCTGGGAGCCGAGCCGGTACCATGCGTTCCGGTCGAATCATCGGATCCCCTCTATATTCTCTATACATCCGGAACGACCGGAAAACCCAAAGGTGTCGTACGTGATAACGGAGGACATATGGTTGCGCTGCACTGGAGCATGGAGCATGTCTATGGCGTCAAGCCCGGAGAGGTCTACTGGGCGGCAAGTGATGTTGGATGGGTTGTCGGTCACTCCTATATTGCCTACGGTCCTCTGCTCAACGGCAACACAACCATCATCTTCGAGGGAAAACCTGTAGGCACGCCTGATCCGGGTGTTTTCTGGCGGATTATCAGTGAGTACAACGTTTCTGTTCTTTTTACCGCTCCGACAGCGTTCAGAGCGATCAAAAAAGAGGACCCGAAAGGAAGTTTCATTGAAAAATATGATCTTTCAGGATTCAGAACACTCTTTCTTGCCGGGGAACGGGCTGATCCCGACACGGTGAAATGGGCGGAAGAAAAACTCAATGTACCGGTTATCGACCACTGGTGGCAGACAGAAACCGGCTGGGCAATCGCCGCGAACTGTCTTGGCATAGAGCCTGGCGCCATCAAATACGGCTCTGCTTCAAAAGCTGTTCCGGGCTACAATGTCAAAGTAGTGGACGATGAAATGAATGAGCTTGGCGCAGGCGAAATGGGGGATGTCGTCATCCGTCATCCGCTCCCACCGGGTTCGATGCTGACCCTCTGGAAAGCTGACAACCAGTTCGTGGAAAGCTATATGTCCCAGTACCCGGGATACTACCTGACCAGCGATGCCGGCTATATTGACGAAGATGGTTACATCTTCATCATGTCCCGTACTGATGACATCATCAACATCGCTGGCCACAGGCTGTCAACCGGCGCGATAGAAGCGGAACTTTGCGAGCACCCGGATGTGGCGGAAAGTGCGGTCATCGGTGTCGCCGACGAACTCAAGGGTCAAGTTCCTGTAGGATTTCTTGTATTGAAATCCGGTGTCGATACGTCACACAATCTTATCATCAAACACGTTATCGAATACGTCAGGGAAAACATCGGGCCTGTCGCTTCATTCAAGCAGGCGGTGATCGTCAAGCAGCTTCCGAAAACACGATCAGGAAAAATCCTCAGAGGCACCATGAAAAAAATCGCAAACAGTCAGGAGTATACCATGCCGGCGACAATCGACGACCCGGCCGTCCTGGACGAGATACAAAAGGCGCTGCAATCGATAGGATATGCCAAATGATTTCAAACATCGACCACATAGCCATTGCTGTTCACGACCTTGAAAAAGCCCTTGCTCAGTTCAGCGTGCTGACAGGGGCTTCAGATGAACAGATTCGTATCGAGGAAGTTCCTTCTGAAAAGGTCAGAGTAGCGTTCATCACGATAGGCAATTCCAGGATCGAGCTGATTGAGTCGATGGAAACAGAGAGCCCGATCGCGAAATTTCTCGAAAAACGTGGCGAAGGCCTTCATCATATTGCCCTTGAAACCACTGATCTTGAAGCTGAAACGGCACGTACGGAACAGGCAGGCATATCCCCGCTTTCCGCTCCGTCATCAGGTGCAGGCAAGAAAAAAATTGTATTTTTCAACCCAAAAGACACAAACAGAGTTCTTATAGAGTTCGTGCAGAAGATGTAAATTTCACCCACCTACTGTGAAGAATTTTTTTCTCCCATTTGAAAAGAGACCCGGTTTCAACTGTTCAGCTGAAGCAATCGAACAGTTGTCCGAGTACGAAAAGTATCAGCTCTCCTTCCATCCGGAACGCCCGAAGTATCTTGATTATCTCACTGTTTTTGATGACGTTCAGGAGTGCCTGCAGAACGAAAAACATGGCAGTTGCCTCATCCAGACCCACAGAGCCGTCCTTGAATCACCATCAGGCCCTCTGAAAGTCATGTTGATCGGCCAGCAATCCGCTCCAACATCGGATTTTGAAAAACTTCAGGATATCATGAAAAACAGCGGTTCCGTAGATCAGTGGAACCAGGGAATGCCGACTCCCGCTTCCTATGAAAGGGCACTTCAGGCGATTGAACTTGCCGGCAAGGAAAACCGGATTATCATAACCATGATCGATACGCCCGGCGCCGACCCTACTGAAGCAGCTGAATCAGGGGGCATCGCCTGGATAATCGGTCGTTGCATGCAGGCTCTCGCTGAAGCTCCGGTACCTACCGTATCTGTCATCATGAACAGAGGATGCAGCGGCGGAGCTATCGCCCTGACCGGTTGTGATATTGTTCTGGCCATGCAGTATGCAACCTATCTGGTTATTTCGCCTGAAGCCTGCTCTTCTATACTTTTCCGCACCCGCGCCAAGGCAAACCTTGCGGCAGAAATATCACAGATAACAGCCGCAGAAGCTCTTTCCCACGGTATCATCGATGCACTTGTCGAGGAACCCGAAGGTCCTGCTCACAGATTTCCCGAAGCTGCAATGGCATCGCTCAAGCAGTCTCTTGCCACTCGCACCCCGGCCATTGCATCTCTTCCTCCAGAAGAGATCTTCTCCTTGAGGGTACAAAAATGGCAGCATATCGGCCAGTGGGACACGATTCCGGAAGAAGAGATCTCGACCTTTGAAAAGCACGTTTCAAGACAACTCAAAAAACCTGCGGACCCCGGCTATATCATGCGTCACTCAGGTTGCAGAAACAACAGCGGCCTGCGGATCTATGATCCGGTGTATTTTCCTGAACTGCTTGCGAACAACTACGTCTGTTCAGAATGCGGCCATCGATATACCCGTCTTTCTGCAAGAGATTATATCGACATCGCTCTTGACCCAGGCTCTTTTCACGAACACCCCGAGACCCGTTATATTGTAGACAAAGACATTCTTCTGTTTCCCGGATACACGCAGAAGCTTACAGAAGCACGAGCATCGACAGGCCTGGCTTCAGCCTTTATAACGGGCAACGGAACGCTTCAGGGACGGGATGTTGTCTTTTGCGCGACTGATTTCGGTTTTCTGGGCGGCTCCTTCTGCATGTCGACAGGCGAAAAAATATGGCAGGCCTGTCAAACCGCCATCGACCGGCAATGTCCTCTTATTCTCCAGGCCGCCGGAGGCGGGGCGAGGATGCATGAAGGATGCTCCTCAATGGTGAGCATTCCGAAAGTACATGTAGCTCTTTCGAGAGTTGAAAAAGCATCCCTGCCGGTAATCACTATCATCACAGACCCTACTCTCGGCGGCGTTGCGATCGGGATCGGATCGAGAGGAAGAAAACTTTTTGAATATAATGCAGGAAATATCGGATTTTCCGGTAAACGCGTTATAGAGCAGTATACCGGGAAAAAAACCTCTCAAGGGTTCCAGTCGACCCGGTGGCTTCTGGAAAAAGGTCATGCGAAACACATTGTAAGACCGCAGGAGATGCACGATCACCTTTCGGCCATTGT